>CAMYLH010000342.1 GCA_947259065.1 uncultured Desulfobacterales bacterium | reverse complement strand
ATCTAATGAACAAGGCCGCTATAGAAGAAAAGGTTATTAACCAACTAAGGGAGGACCTTTTGGAATAGCAAATGACCCCATTAGGATCAAATCTAATTCGATTTGACAATCGGATTGCTTTTCCTTATATTGCATATGCAGGAAATTGGGCAGCGCTATTCATCGTTTATATTCTTAAGCTTCCTTTTTTAGATTTTTTTCTCATCTCAACATACTTCTTTGATGTCGTTCATAACAGCCAGGTGAACATACCTAAATGCCGCCAATTTGGGCAAAGAGCGTATAATGGAAAAAAAAATTTTGGTCGTGGATGATGAAGATTACCAAAGGGAGCTGATGCAAAAGCTCCTTTCTAAATTGGGTTATAACGTTTCAGTTGTTGAATCAGCTGAGGCTGCATTTTCCTTGTTGGAGAGAGAAAGGTTTCCAGTAATCATAACGGATTTAATTATGCTCGAAATGGATGGTTTGGAGTTCTGTCAGAAGATCAGGGAATCAGATGATAAAACGGTTGTCATCGCGTTAACCGGCCATGCAGATCTGTACGAGCCCGAAAAAATAAGAGCGGCTGGATTTGATGATCATCTCTCTAAGCCGTTTAGGATTGAAACTATCAAGCAGGCGTTAATAGATGGTTTTGAGGTGTTCCAACGGAGGGTGAAAACTTAGAAGATCGTCCTGAACCAGACCAAACAGGTAGCAATTGCTTCCAAAAACTTCCACGTTTTATTCAAAAACGTTTTTCCCACCAATCCAATCTATGCGGGGAACGGACCGCTGATCACTTTGTTGCGGCCTTGTTTTTTAGCCCCATACAGGTACTTATCCGCTGTATTTATCAAGGCATCAAAGGTAATTATCTCTTTGTGTGAGTTCGCGTCATCGAAACCGGTTACCCCGAAACTGGCAGTAATAGATATCTTTTCTTCTTCTGTTTCAATTACTTTGTTTGCAATATGTTTGCGAAGTCTTTCTGCCAAACCTTTTGCATTTTCAAGTTGCGTTTCAGGCAGCACCAGTAGAAATTCTTCTCCACCATATCGAGCCAGCCAGTCCGCATCGGCGCGAATCAATTCCAAAATACTCTGAACAAATTTTATCAGCACTTCATCGCCGCATTGATGGCCGTAGGTGTCATTTACTTTCTTGAAATGATCAATATCGCACATGGCCAATGAAAGGGAATGCTTGTATCTCAATGCTCTTTTAATCTCTCTTGGGAAAACTTCATTCAAATAGCCGCGATTGTAACATCCAGTCAACGCATCGGTTCGCGAAAGCAACTTAATTTCTTTGTTGGCTTTTTCCAATGAGATGTGTTTTCTTCTCAAGCGTTCATACAACAGGGTATTTTCCATTACAAGTGAACATTCCTTGGTCAGGATTGTTAAAAGCTTGAGATTCTCGTGGGTAATAAAACTTTCTTGGACAGGTGTGAGGATCAACACGACACCCAGCGTTCTCTTAACAGTGGAAAGCGGTAACATAACCACCGATTTTACATTCTCGAACGCTAACGCGGGAACCAATGCCGGATGCCTTCGGTTAATTATCCAGGAAAAAATGCCGCATTCGATTTGAAGTTCGATTTCTTTCCGGCATAGTTTGCCTTTATCTCCGGGTACGACATGTTTTAATAGGAATTCATGCGATTTTTCCTCAACCAGAAATAAGGCGCAGACATCAATTTCAATTAAATTCTGGACGTCCGTTAAAAATGCGTTCCATATCTCGCGGATGTTTGATGGGAAATCTATTCTGTCCTGGAACTGCCCCAGCCTTTCAATGTTATCAATGAGCTCTAAAAGGGCAAGTCGTTGCTCACTCATAATAACGGTCTTTCGGCATAGTCAACAAAAATAGGTTTAGCAGTTAATTTAAAGAGTTAAGCGCATGATCTGTTCGAAAACATGAAGTAGTTTAGCATAATATCCGGAATTCCGAAAGGATTGATTCGCACAAATAATCATAGGGAATTAAGGCAGCCTCTTTAACCTAACGATGTAGAAATTTAAAATTTTGCCCTGGATTTTTTAATGGGTTCATTGTAGGGTTTTAGCGGAAGATACGATGACAATGTCTATTGGAGCTATCGATTCATGGAGAATTCCAAAGTCACGGTGACGCTATTTGTCCAATGTCTGGTTGACGGTATCTACCCCGAAGTGGGAGAGGCCATTGTTAAAATTTTTCAAAAGTTGGGGACACAGATTACCTGTCCATCAGATCAAACTTGTTGCGGACAACCGGCGTTTAATTCGGGGTATCGGCGGGAAGCAAAATCAGCCGCCAAGCGGTTTATTAAAATCTTTGAATCAGCGGAAGTGATTGTTTGTCCATCGGGATCTTGCGTAACTATGGTGCGGCATCACTACCCCCAATTGTTTGATAACGACGAAGCCTGGCTTCAGCGAGCCAAACAGGTTGCCGAGAAAACATATGAATTGACGGAATATCTTGTAGATGTCATCGGAGTGGAGGACCTTGGAGCAAATTATGCCGGCAGAATCACTTATCATGATTCCTGTCATCTTTTACGCAGCCTTCGAGTCGAAGAACAACCGCGCAAACTTTTAAAAAAAATATCCGGCGCTGAATTTGTGGAAATGTACGACTCCGACCGGTGTTGCGGCTTCGGCGGGTCGTTCTCGGTAAAGTATCCGGACATATCAACGGCGATGGTGGCAGCTATCGGGACTGGAGAGGCCTTTGATCGAGGACGGGACTTTGGGGCCTGGCTGGGTTTAGTTCCCCGGCAATATAGCACGGGAGGCCGACCGATCCTGGGGCGGATATCGAAGCGGGGCAGCAAATATCTCCGCTCCTTGTTCGTTCAGGCAGCTCATGTCATTCTGATGCGCCCGCATAATTGGGAAAAATTCAGCTTTGGTCCCTGGTTGGAACAAGCCGCAAAGCGGATGCACAAAAACAAATTGGCTGTTGCTCTTGCCAACAAGCTTTCCCGAATTGCCTGGAGCGTTCTAAGGCATGGCAAGGAATTTGATAAAAATTGGAGTATGGAGGAAGCAGTTTAGCTACACTGAACTTTAACCGAGTTCGCGATTGAGAATTAAGCATGGAACGGATTAATAACGCACCCAGAGTCTGATGACCCAAATGGTTCCTTCTGAACCTGTCCGCTAATGAGACCAATAGCGTGTGCGTATTCCCATCAAGGCCACGGCCCGCGTGCCGATCAAACAGGCCGGATACATATCAGCGACTTCCGATATCCAGCAAAATCTCTCTTGCGAACCGCAGCCGGTCCATACATTCGGGTCAACAGGAGCCTTTTGGCAGGCGACCAGCACAGGTCCGCTTAGCGCCTCTCAGCCGACGTTTGACGCATTGCAGAAAACCGATGGCGGCTTTGCGGCGTGGAGCGGACGTACCCGCAGATCTCAGGGCACAGCCGCTTCGTGCCAAGAGCCGACCATCGTGGCGTCTGCCCTCGACAGCGTTGGGCCGTGACCTCATCCCCCCTCACCGCCGCGGTCGCAGTGCAGCCAGAAACGCTGCCGACGGACGACTAACGCTTCCCCGCCCCCACAAAAATCAACTACCCTCTCTCAAGCCGCTCCTGCCGGGCCGCCGAGGAGGACACCCCGCATGGCTGCCAGCAGCCAGAAGCAAGCCAAGATGCGCCGACTTTTTCGATCATTTTTGACCCAGATCGCCTATGTGGCGCCGGCGATCCTGATCGTCATCGCGGGGTTCGTCTTCGCCTATCAGTTCGTCCGCCCGGCGCCGCCGGACCGGGTCGCCATGGCGACCGGGCACAAGGACGGCGCCTATTTCGCCTACGGCCAGGCCTATGCGGAGCGCTTCCGCAAAGAGGGCTTCGAGCTCGTACTGAGCCAGACGGCCGGGTCGGTCGACAACCTCCGCCTGCTCACCGACGAGGCGGCCGAGGTGCCGGTCGCTTTCATGCAAGGCGGCATCGGAACGCCCGCGGATTACCCGACACTGAAGTCGCTTGGCAGCCTCTATTTCGAGCCGATC
>CAMYLH010000341.1 GCA_947259065.1 uncultured Desulfobacterales bacterium | reverse complement strand
GTCTTTGGTAATTTTCATAGTCATATATCCGTTGTCTGTTGTATTTTGCTCTCTGCCCTAAAGCCTCTGAACCCTGAACCCTGCTTGTGGGGTCGTAGCCCGAAGGGCGTAGCCCCAAACCTCTGAACCCCCCTACTATTTTTCAACCAAAATCGGCTTCAGTCCCGCTTTTTTCAACTTGTTCAAGGTGGATTGGGCTAAGGCCCTGCTTTTAAAATTCCCGACCCGGATCCGATACCAAATGCCCTTTCCCGGTATCTTTCCGATGACGCGCTGGGCGCGAAATCCCTTTTTTTTGAGCTCAGCCACCAGCCGATCGGCATCGCCGGCGTTTTTCACTGAAGCAGCCTGAACCGTATAGGCTTTGACTGATAACCGGGTCTTGCTTTTGGAAGCAATTGGTGACTTTTGAGATGGTTTGTTGGATCCCGTAGCCGGGGCTTCAGCTTTACCGCCAATGGTTAGCGGCGGTTTCTTTGCGGGTGTCGGTGCCACTTTTTTGCTGATTGACGGCGAAAGCTTCTTTTTAGCGATTTGAGTATCTTCACGATTATCTCTAAGGGCTTCATAAAAATCAAGTTTGGTTTTGTCTTTTACAATACCTGATTTCCCCTGGGATCGCGACTGTTCCTTATTCTTGAGATCCTCCCGAGAAGCCTCCAGTTTTTTTTGAATCCCGGCGATATCGAATTTAACCGGCGCCGTGCCTCTGCCAACCAGAACACCGATGACAAACATCCAGGCACAAACAAAGAAAATGAAGCAAGACCAGCCGATAATGGCTGTGCGGCTTAAGACTAGTAGTGGCTTTTTAGTTAAAGAAACTTTTTTGTTTAATTGTAAAGAAAAATTAGCTGTAGCCGGAGACTTCGTGTGGAATGCAAGAAAGCGGTAATGGGTTGAATTGGTTGATTGGATTTATTCTTCTGATTTTTGCGATAGACGTATCCCTTCGCGGTCGGTCTTCCGCTTGTTGTTTTCATGAGGTTATATCCTCATAGTGCCCCTTTCCAATGCTATTTGTCTTGCCAGATAGATTTTTGCCAGACTCTGGTAAGGTACATCCTTTTTGTTTGCAAGGATCTTGAGCTCTGCCAGCATATCCTCCGGCAAACGAATCGAGATTGATTTAAGCGATGGCTTCAACTTGGGAAAGGACGCTCTCGTGATATTGCGGGTGTCAAAATAATCAAGCGGCGAATGAGTGCCCCAAAATTCCCGTTCCTCATCCTCATTTTTGAACTTTGGTATATTTTTATTCGATTTTTTCATAAAACTTTCTCTCTTTCTTGTTCATTTCCCTTGCAGAAATGACCCGAATCCGCAGATCTCGTTTTGTAATTATCACAACGAGCTGCCGACCGGCGTCTGTACTGCCGAATGCCGCCCATCTTTTCTCCGAAAATGAATGTTTCGGATCATCCAAAATAATCATAGGTTCGTTAAAAAAAATTTGCTCACATTCCCAATTTTCCACGTTATGTTTGAGCAAATTTTTATTGATATTGCCCTTGTCCCATTGAAAACCAATGATCTTTTCAAATTCATTTTCCATCATCCAATAAAGTATATGTTTATCATATACAAGTCAAATATTATCTTGAAGTGAAACGATTCTTTTGATCCAATATGCCGGCACTCCATCAGTTTGAATCCTAAATTCATTGAGAGACAGAACCTAGTTATCCGGACCGGCAAGCTTTCGATGAACGAAATCCACTATAACCTGTGCACATGCTTCCGGTTTTCCCATGGGAACGAAATGACCTGCATCGGCGATGGTCGCCAATTCATAGTCGGCGATCAGGCGCTTCAGACGTTCGGCCGCATCTACCCGAAAGGTATCCGAATGCTCACCGCGGATCGCCAGTACGGGACAGGATATTTTTTTTGTGTATTTCCACACATCCAGCGGGATGGATTCGAAAATCTGTGCTTCAAGCTCCGGATCGCATTTAAGGATGGCCGTTTCAGCGTCCTTTTCAAGAAGCCCGCACTCCAGGTAAGCCTCGACAAATTCCAGGGACCAGGATTTGAAAATACCTCGGCCGGATGCAAAGCGTTTCAAGGCCTCTTTCTTGCCTTGAAAGGTTTTTCTGCGACGTCGTGCGGTTTTGGCCAGCGGGATGCTTCTGGTAAGACCCAACCATTTCCGTACAGCGATCAACCAGAGCATCCGTCGGGGAAAAATGGGGGGATCTATCAATATAATCGCGGAGAACAGACGGGGATATGTCGCTGCTGCGATATAAGTGGTCACCGCCCCAAGAGAATGTCCCAGGCCGACAATGGGCGGCGCCATGGTTCGGTCAATCAGGGTTTTTAGATCGTCTGCAAAAATATTCCAGTCTTGTATTCGTTTGGTGTTCGGCAGGTCCGAACCACCGTGACCGCGAACATCGCTGGCAATGATATGCAGATCGTTAAGCAGGTACTTGACAAAGGGGGAATAGGTTCCGGCGCAAAATCCATTGGCATGCAGAAGATGCGCTTGGGGTCCGGACCCGCCCCAATCGAGATAATGTATCCTCCCGTCCGCAGTATCCAGATAGTTTTCTGTCGGTTCCATGATGATGGTCATTTTGGGTAGACCTATGGCACATCTCACGACGGCGTATTTATTTAGACCGTCATCATATCAGTTATCTCGGCGATATCGTAAACGACATTGGTTCCGTTTAAATCCGCAATGCCGTCTCTGATCATGATTGCACAGAATGGGCAGGCCGCTGCAATGGTCGGTGCCTTGGTTGCGATAATTTCTTCTGCCCGTTCTCTATTTATGCGCTTGCCGATAGTCTCTTCCATGAACATTCTTCCGCCACCGGCGCCGCAGCAAAGCCCTTTTGTTTTCGTCCGATTCATCTCGATTAGATCGCGGGACAGACCTGATAACCGCAGAAGCTCCCTGGGTGCTTCAAAGAGTTCGTTCCAGCGTCCCAAATAGCATGAATCGTGAAAAGTCAACTTTCCGAACTTCGTTCCGTTGGGTTTCAACCGATTTTGCCGGCTGAGCTCCAGAAAAAATTCTGAATGGTGAACGACGTCGTAACCGGCTCCAAATTGGCTGTATTCATTTTTAAATATGTTAAAGCAATGGGGACAGCCGGCCAGAATTTTTTTCGGTTTATACTGATCTAATATATCAACTTTTTGCTGGATCATCATTTGAGCCAGATATTCGTTGCCGGCCCGTCGCGCCATGTCTCCATTGCACCTTTCCTCCGGCCCTAAAATGGCAAAATCGACATCCGCTTTTTTCAAAACGTTTACCATCGCCCTGGATATTTGAATCCCCCGATCATCAAAAGATCCGGCACAACCAACGTAATAGAGGATATCGGCCTCCGGATGATCCGTCATCAAGGGAACATCCAGATCTTTGCACCAGTCCCCCCGCGAATCGCTGCTGAAACCCCAGGGATTTGACTGGTTTTCCAGGTTGTTGAAGGTTTCCTGCATCTCGGGCGGAAAATTCGATTCCATCAGTACCTGGTGTTTGCGGGCTTCGAGGACAATATCCAGATGCTGGATATTGACCGGACATATGTCCTCACACGCCCGACAAGTGGTACACGACCACAGGACATCATGGGTTACCGGTGATCCGGCCCTCAACAGCGGTGCCACGGACTCGGATTCGCCGTTCAACAGCTGGACGGAGTGATCCAGAAGATCCAGTTTGACATCGTCGATGAGTCGTTTCGGGCTCAGGGGTTTACCGGTCATATCGGCCGGACATAGCTCCTCGCAGCGACCGCACTCCGTGCAGGCATAGAGGTCCAAAACGTTTTTCCAGTTCAAATCAGCCACTTTACCCAGGCCGAAGGTTTCGGCATCTTCATCTTCAACATCGGTTTTGATCATCGCCTTGGGGCGATCCAGCGGTTTCAAAAATACGTTCGGCGCAGCCGCAAGCAGATGCAGGTGTTTCGAGCCCGGGATGTAGACCAGGAAGCCCAGAATCGTCAGGAGATGAATCCAGTAGGCGATTTCATAGCCGACCCTGCTGCCTGCCGGGGAAAGATCTCCGAGATTAAATAGGGTTTTCACCAGGTTGGATAGGGTCAAGTAGCCGGCATAATCGAACCTGCCGCCGACGGAGGGAATGGTCAAAAAGGCGTTGATAAAATAGAAGGTGATGATGATGACCGCCGTAAACAGGATAATCAGCCTGGCATCAAGTCCGTTCGTCAGGTATGCGGGTTTGACGACCACCCGACGATAGATGGCATAGCCCAAGCCGACCAGAACCGGAAAAGCCAGAAGATCAGCGCAAAAAAGATAAACACCGTAAACGCCGGGCAGAATATTCCCAGCGTGAAAAGCCGGACACACACCGTTTATCATCAGTTCCACGGAATGCGGTTGAACTGCCAGAAATCCAAAAAAAATAAGGGTGTGCGCCAGGCCGGGCATGAGCTTCCGGCGCACATTGGATTGGCCGAGCACATCGGTGAATAGAACCTTTACCCTTTCGCCAAGACGATCTACTTTAACTTGAGCCTGGCCTTTAACCGACTTCATTATTCTTAATAGTCGCCGCACCCGTATCGTAAAAATACCAAATGCCGCAATCAATAAGGCCGTTACCAGTATGGATTTAACCACGATATAAATATTCATCTGCTCCTAGAATGGTGTCAAACCTTGAATTGTGAATTCAAATCCTCTATGAAATCTCTAAATTTATGCTCTTTTGCCATTGCGGACTTAACCGCCTTCACACTGTGGCTGACCGATGAGTAAGTCAAATCAAAAATCGCACCAATCTTTTCATTGGTTAGCAACCCTGTCTGCCAGATTAAATAAATGATACTTTTAAAGCGGCCCTGAAA
>CAMYLH010000340.1 GCA_947259065.1 uncultured Desulfobacterales bacterium | reverse complement strand
GCAATCTTTTTGCGCAGATTTTTGATATGGCTGTCAATGGTGCGGTCATAGCCTTCAAAGTCATATCCCTGAACCCGGTTGATGAGTTCACTTCTGGAAAATACACGATTGGGCCGGCTCATCATGATCTTTAACAGCCCAAATTCGTTGGGCGTCAGATTTAATAGCTGTTTATCGATCATCACCTGATGGGTTTTATCATCCAGTGAAATCGAACCGCTAACAAGATTGTGCGTTTGGGGTTCGGTATGCAATCTTCTGAAAATCGCTTTGACCCGGGCAACCACTTCCCGGGGGCTGAAAGGTTTGCAGATATAATCGTCCGCGCCAAGCTCCAAACCCAGCAGCCGGTCGATTTCTTCCACCCGGGCGGTGATCATGATGATGGGAATATTGGAAAACTGCCGGATCTCCCGACATAATTCTATCCCATTCTTCCCCGGCAGCATGATGTCCAGTAAAATTAAATCCGAGGGATCTTTTTTGATCTGAGCAATAACGCGGTCACCGTTATTCTGGGTGGATGTCCGAAAACCAGCCTCTTTCAGATAGTCGCTAAGCAAGCTGGCGATTTTCTCCTCGTCTTCGACAATAAGAATGTGTCTGCGGGTCATGGGTCTTATCTTCTTATCCAGTATGAGGAAATTCAACCTCGATTCGCAGCCCGCCCAAATTACCGTTGCTGGCCCGGATTTCTCCGCCGAGGGCGTTTACAATGCTCTTGCAGATACTCAGGCCCAGCCCGCTGCCGCCCTGGGCACGGCTTCTCGACCGATCTACCCGATACAACCGGTCAAAAAGGTGATCCAACGCGCCTTCCGGGACACCGGGTCCGGAATCCTCGAAAAACAATATCAATCGGTTTGCGGTCCACTCCTGCCCGATCTTTAATATGCCGGGAGCATCCGCATAGCGCAGGGTGTTTTTCACCAGATTTGAAAAAAGCTGTTGCAGGCGGTCGGCATCGCCGATGATGTGGATGGGCGTTTGATTGTCCAGGTTATTTTCAATCGTAATCTGATGCTCAGCGAAATCCTGTTTGAAATGGCCGAGGGTCTCCTTTAAAATCGCCGCAGGATCGACCGGAGCTTTTTTAATTGAGAGTGCTCCGATATCGGCGAGCGAAAGTTCGTGAAGGTCGTTTACGATGTTGCTCAGGTGCCTGGCCTCTGCCGACAGTGAATTAAGGGCATCGCGGTTGACCTCCCTGACCCCGTCTTTCAATGCCTCGATCTCGCCACGCAGAATCGACAGGGGCGTCCTGAGTTCATGTGCAATATCAGATATCCATTGCTGGCGCATGTGCTCATAATTTTCCAGAGTTTGCGCCATGGTATTAAAATCGGCGGCCAGCTGCCCCAGTTCATCATTGGACTCAACCTCGATGCGGGTATCAAACCGACGCGACATTAACGCCTGGGTTCCGGCCATGAGCTTGTCAACAGGCGCCAAAAGGTGTCTGGACAGAAGAAACGCCACCACTGCAGTCAGCAGCAGAATACCGCCGCCGATCAAATACAGCATATGGGATTGTTGGCTTAAGAATCCAACCGCCAGGGGGTTGGCCAGGTGCTCTTTTTTGTGAAGGCCTAACCAGCCGACGGTTTGACCATCGACGATAATCGCCATCAGGGTAAAGCCGTCATGTGGAACCCTGGGGCGCCCCCCGGCAATGTGCTGCTTATCAACATCAAAAAGCGCCAGTCTGCGGGCCAATCGCGGAATACGCCTGGAAGGCCCCTGAGACGGCCTGTCCTGAGCACGGCCGCTGAATCCCTTATTTTCTGAATCGGGAGGTCGCGGGGGGCGATTGCCGGAATCAAAATCTTTTTGCAACAGGCCGGTTCGCAAGATTTCCTGCCAGCGTCCTGGATAATCCTTGATGTCCTGCCAGCTCCTGCCGGTTTTATATTCGACGGCCAGAGCGTCCGCGACCTCACTGTATCTCTCCAGCAGCGATCGGTTGACGTAATCCGCAAAATTGCGGGCAACATAAAACCTTATAAGTCCGACCATAAGGGCCACAACCAAAAGCGACGTTAAGGTAAGGGTTGCAAAAATTTTATAAGAAAGTTTGAATCTCATCGGTTTTTCAAATGACGTTTTTTAGATTGCTACCATCTTATTAATATAGTTTACGACGAATTTCAATTTTATACCGCCTGCTTCACAACCTTCACATCGGTTCTTCACATTTTCTCCACAATTGATTCCTATGATGCGCAAAAACAGTTACATTTTTGAATGGCAACCGGAACGGCCGGATAGAAAATACGTATCGCCGCAATCTCTATAATCTCCACACTTTTTCTTCATATTTCCTCCACAATTAACTGTTAACTTAGGTATAGAGGTTAGGGACCGTTCGGTTACATAGCACCATTTTAACAACATCATAACAAACTTTAGGGAGGTTATCATGAAAAAGAAACACATCATCCTCATCAGTTGCATTTTAGTCGCCGGTATCATTTTTTCCGGGCTGGCACTTGCCGACAGCCACCGCAAAGGCCTCGGATTTAAACAACACCATAAAGGCGGCGGACTGCAACTGCTGGCCGGGTACCAGCAAAAAAACCTGAGGGTTCAAGTACTTTCAGAGATGACGGGGCAATCGGTAGAGGCCATTCAGCTCAAACTCAAAGATCAGCGCATGCGCAGCGAGATGCGGGAGCTAAACATCGACCGACAGGCATTTCGCGACGCGATGCAGGCTAAAGAGAGAGAGCGGATTAAACAGGCGGTTGGTGACGGAAGCATTACGCCGGAACAGGAAAAAGAAATTCTTGCCAAAATGGAAATTCGCTCCAAACGGCGCGAGCTTATGAGCAAGTTGATTAAGAAAGGAATTGAAGATGGCACCATCACCCGGGATGAGGCTCGGATGATCATGCGCAGACAGCGCTAAAATTGCCTTAATAATCCGTCTGAGGCCCAGCTGGGGCCCCAGGCGGATGGATTATCTGTACAAAGCAGATTTCGGTTGTCAACGCGAGCTAAAAAACTATATAGTCTAGCAGCCGGTTAAAAACACCTACAAATCAGACCAAATCAACCGCCATCGGCGAGATCGGAGTGCATGAGGGACGGATATGAGGTTTGCAAGATGTTATCATCGTTTGCTGGGATTCCTGGCGGTGTGCGGGTTATTACTGGTATCGACATCCTGCACACTGATCGAAGAACGGATTGACCGCACGGCAGGCGGACCGAATGTGCCGGCCGATACAGCGGTGCGCATGGACATGGAGTCTACCGAACGACGCGAAGAGATTGCAACGCGAACGGTGCCGCCGGGACCCTTAAAAGTCACCATCTCCGAAGCCATATTGCTTTGCCTTGAAAACAACCGCTCGCTGGTGGTGCAAAGATTGAATCCCTCGATCCAGCAAACCTTTGAGGACCAGGAAAGGGCTGATTTTGATCCGGCCATAAGCGCGGATATCTCTGCCGGCAGGGTCAAAGGCGAACGCCTCGCCAGATCCGGATCTAACACTGAGAATTTCACCACCGATGCTGCCGAAGGCATCATTTCTCTGGAGCAATATTTCCCGACCGGCACGACGGTTGCCCTGGAAGCCGGCACGCAAGTGAATGACTCATCTCTCTACGAAGACAACTTTTATACGACCCGCCTGGGCATGACGGTTACTCAGGCGCTGCTGAGAGGATACGGAACAGACGTCAATCTGGCCCGACTGCAGCAGGCACGCCTGGATACGCGCCTGTCGGAATATGAGCTGCGAGGGTTTACCGAGTTTTTGGTGGCGGAGGTGGAACGTACTTACTGGGACTATGCGCTGGCGCGGCGTCAGATCGAAATTGTCGAGGAGTCGCTCAAGGTTGCAGGCCAGCAGCTCAACGAAACCAAAGAACTGATCGCCGTCGGCCGATTGGCCAGAGCTGAATTGGCAGCCGTCCAGGCCGAGGTGGCAGCCCAGGAACAGGCGCTCATCGAAGCCCGGGCCAACCGGGAATCAATTCACCTGCAACTGCTGCGGCTGCTC
>CAMYLH010000339.1 GCA_947259065.1 uncultured Desulfobacterales bacterium | reverse complement strand
GTTATCTTTTCCCGGACGGAGAGGCTACACCTCGTCATAGATATGAATTTTCATCAGATGTCCTTTATTTTGCTGCCACCACCGGGATTCAGGCCAATCAATATGGATGATCACCCCTAAAAAGGGCGTCCCACTATAAACAGGAATGCCCTTTTTGTTTCCGGTCCAGTCAGTTACACTACCGTGACATTTACAGCTCGCGGACCTTTCTGACCTTCTTCAATGTCGAAGCTAACCCGGTCACCTTCATTAAGTGATTTGAAACCGGTTGCATTGATACCTGAATGGTGCACAAATACATCCGGACCCTCATCCTGTTCAATAAAGCCGTAGCCCTTGCGTTCATTAAACCATTTTACAATTCCATTGGCCATCGTGCCAGCCTCCTTCCTTTGAGTTTTCCGCGGGTCCAAACTTCGGGTCGTCAAGTTGACAAATGGTTCTTTCCTTCAGAACGAAACCGGACCGCCTATAAAATGCGGCCTGATGAATAAAATTAGGTCATTTACAACATCCCTCGAATGAAGATAGTACGCTTTCAAGGAGCAGATTATCAGAAATCAACATATCGCCGACCATGGAGGTTTAAATCCGGATTGACATAAATCGAGGATAAAAAAGAGGTTGTGACGGCTTTTCCCATCCTACCTGGTCACACAAAATGCTTTGAGATTTGGCTTAAAAAATAAGCAGAGAAGGTTACTTGTACGAAGTCATGGTTCTGTCATCAGGTCGCCCCTTGAGGCAGAACAGAAACTATTTTTAATTACGACGACCACGCGAGCAAAAAACACAAAATCCGATGAAAAACGTCTGTAATGATTCGACAAGGGTTAGATTCAATAACATCGATTATATTCTTTATCATCTTAAGATGCAAGCAAAAATTGATTGCCGGATAGATGAACTGTACTGTTGTTTGTGAATTATCAGTTTTTTTTATTAAGAAATTCCAAGTTTTGTGATATATTCAGGAGCAATCGGTCAGTGGAAAAGCTGTGCAGATGGAAAACACCATAAACGAATACGGAGTAACATCTAAAATTATTTCCGTCTTTCTTTTGGAATTGTCGGAAATAGTCTATCTCCAGTTATAGGGGGGGGTTGTGCACCAATTTAAATTTGTTCCGTTAAAGACTGCCAGAATTGCGCCATTTTGGATAATCGCCTTTTTTACTGCTGCAGCCTTGATGACAGGTGCGGCATTTGCAGCTGATAAATCTAAGGTTGAGACATCGGATTCAAACCCGGAAAATACGCCTATTACAATTACTGCGGAGCAGCTGGAATCAGATAATAAAGCAAAATTTGCTGAATTTATCGGTAATGTGAAAGCAACCCAAGCGGACTTTGTGATTACCTCTGATAAATTGAGAATTTATTATAGGGGAGAATTGTTGAATAACGCAAAGAAAGGTAACAATGAAGAGGTGCTGAAAAAAATAATCGCCACCGGTAATGTCGAAATAACTTCGGCTCAATATATCGCTAAAACTGAAAAGCTGGAATACGATACTGCATCCATGACAATTGTTTTGACCGGCGAAAATTCTACTGTAATCAACGGGAAAAATTTTATTACCGGTTCAAAAATTATACTTTATCAAAAAGATGGGCGCGTCAAGGTGCTGGGCAGCAAAAAAAAGCGTATAAAGGCAGAATTCTTTTCAAATGGTGAAACATCGGAAGCCTTCAAGGTAGGAAAACCCAAAGAATAAAGATTCCTGTTCACACCGATATCTTGTTTTTAAGTTTTGCTAGTTTTTGTAACTTTTCACATCTGAACAGAAGCTCGAGCCATTCTCGAAATAAGGGCACGAGCTGTTCAGGGATTCTTTGGAAGTCTTTTTGAATTTTTTTCTCAGCTTCAGCCAGCGCGTCAGCAAAATCTTTTCGTGCCGGTACCCCGGTCAGAAGGTGACGATATATATCAGCAGCTTTTCCCCAATGACCCTGTGCGGCATACACTTTTGCCATAGTCTCGGTGTAAATACCGATTTCCTTGCTCATTTTTTTGATTCCTGATGGATCTGCGGTTTTAAAATAACTTCATCCTCACCGATCATCCCGAGTTCTTTTCTGGCTACATTTTCTATATACTCAGGATCATGTTTCAATCGATCGATTTCAATGCTAATCGAAAGATTTTTCTGGTTAAGCCGTTCGTTTTTTTTAACCAATTTCTCTCGTTCTTGTTTTAAAAATACCAGATCCACAAGCCCATGCTCACTGACAATGATAAAAAAGAACAAAGCTGCAATCAAAATAATCGCGATTGATACCAATATGCTATGTGTCTTGGTCATTTATTACCAATACCTCTCCTGGCTTCAACTAAAACACGATTTAATTCCGGGCTTTTTATTATATAGGAAGCGGCTCCATAAATACAGAGCCCAATGACAATGCTGCCGGTAACTCCTGCGATAAGTCCGGTCAGGGTGCTGTTTTTATCCGGAACCATAACCAAGGCTGCCATGCGAATGCCAATCCCCATAACCACGGAGCATGACAGAGATCTGCAGACAGACAATGCGATGCTTTTCCCCCCCAAGGCACCCAGCCTGGTTCTCAGTGCGCCAAGCAGAAGCACCAGATTCAACATCGAGGCAAGTGACGTAGCCATGGCAAGCCCTCCGTGGTCCAATGGTTTCATCAGCGCAATTCCCAGGACGATATTGGCAAATATCGATATGCCCGCTATTTTTAAAGGTGTACTGGTATCCTGAATGGCAAAAAAGGTGGCTGTAACTATTCTCACAGTTGAAAATGCCCATAGACCTATAGAATAATATAAAAGCGCCTGGGCAGTCAACCGTGTTGCCTGGACATCAAATTCTCCCCGTTGAAACAACAATGCAACGATGGGTTCACGCAGTATGATAAGACCGACCGAGGCGGGAATCGCAATAAAAAAAACCAGCTTTAAAGTTTGACCAAATGTGTCCTTTAATGTGTTGAAATCCCCCTTCGCAGCTTGTCGGGACAGACTGGGCAAAAGAGCAGTAGCCGTTGCGATAGCAAATATGCCAAGCGGAAATTGAACCAGACGATCGGCAAAATACAGGTAAGTGATGCTGCCCTGGTCCAACAGAGACCCCAACAAGGTTCCGACCAGAATATTGATTTGATAAACAGCACCCCCTAAAATAACTGGTAAAATCAAGGTCCCCACCCGTTTTAATCCGGGGTGGATCATTTTTGCCTTTTCCCAGAAATAGAACCCTTTTCTTATCAGAAATGGCAATTGAAGTGCCAGTTGGAGAAAACCACCGATTAGGACTCCGACAGCAAGGCCTATCGCCGGCGGAGTAAGGGATGGGGAAATAAAAAATACGGCTCCGATGATGGATAGATTTAATAAAGCCGGAGCGAACGCCGGCGCTGAAAAGTGACCGAGGACATTAAGAATCCCCATGCAGAGGGCGACCAATCCAATGAATATAATGTACGGAAACATTAACCGCGTCAGGATAATCGTAAGAGAAAGCTTGTCTGCAGAAAATCCGGGGGCAATCAACCGCACAATCCAGGGAGAAAACAAAACGCCGGAAATCGCAGTAATAACCAGAACGGCACTCAGCAACCTAAAAGCCGAGCGTGCCAGATGAAAGGCCTCGGCCTGACCCTGTTTAAGAATATATTCCGTGAAAATAGGGATAAAGGCGGCACTCAAGGAACCTTCCGCAAAAAGGCGTCTCAACAGATTCGGTATTCTAAAGGCCGCAATGA
Organism: uncultured Desulfobacterales bacterium; assembly: GCA_947259065.1. GTDB lineage: Bacteria > Desulfobacterota > Desulfobacteria > Desulfobacterales > JAFDCJ01 > JAFDCJ01. The sequence continues at coordinate 280 of CAMYLH010000339.1, read as the reverse complement.
ACGCATCGGAGCTGAATCCGGCCCCAAAAAACCATGCTATCACCGCATCGCGAATAAAGCCCAGGATACGGCTCGTGAGAGTTGCGGCTCCGACAATACCAGCGGCTTTTGCTATCTGGGAATTTTCTGACATGGAATTAGATTATTGATAAATTTGATGGATAAATCTTTAAAAATTCTTGACATCCTCATGTTTAATTAAGATCATTACATTTTTATAACTATTCAGAATAGGGGTATTTACCATTGGCAAATCATAAATCCGCGTTAATTCGAGCCC
>CAMYLH010000338.1 GCA_947259065.1 uncultured Desulfobacterales bacterium | reverse complement strand
TGTTAACTTTATATATTTGACATAATCCAGGTTGTCAATCTAAATTTTTTTATGAAAATTGACTCAAGAAGTAAAAATCTGAAAAGAAACAGAATTTCCGGACGTCTCACGTTTATTGCTGAATGGCAGAATTAGTGTATATCATATCCTGACAGAAGGAGGTAAAGAATGGCCAGGCAAAAAAAATTAATACCCCTGGATGAAAACTGGGGAAGGGCGCTGGCAGTAGTTGCTCACCCGGATGATCTCGAATACGGAGCTGCCAGCGCCGTGGCGCGCTGGACCTCCCAAGGCAAGCAAATCAACTATCTGATGGTATCACGGGGGGAAGCGGGAATTGACAGTATGCCCCCGGAAGAGACCGGACGGCTTCGGGAAGAAGAAGAAAGGACCAGTGCTCGCCTGGTGGGCGTTGACACTGTCGAGTTTCTGGACTACCCGGACGGGGTCATCGAATACGGGTTGCCGCTTCGTCGGGATATTGCCCGGGCCATCAGAAAGCATCGACCGCATGTGCTGATTACTTTAAATTTTCAGCTTACCTGGGGAGGCCCTGAGCTTAATATGGCCGATCACCGTTGGGTCGGTCTGGCGGTACTGGACGCTTCGCGGGATGCAGCCAATCGCTGGATATTCCCGGAGTTGCTGCAGGAAGGACTTCAACCCTGGGGCGGTGTCAGAATGGTCTGCATTTCCGGCTCACCCCAGGCTGACCATGCCGTTGATGTCAGCGATTTTCTGGTCAAAGGCATTGCCTCTTTAAAAGCCCATAAGGCCTACATTGAAAACCTCTCGGGTGAGTTCGATCCCGAGGCATTCCTGCGAAATAATGCCTCAGCTACCGGGAAACGTTTCGGATGCCAATATGCAGTGGGATTTGAAGTGATGAAAATTTAAAAAACAAGCAAAAAACTCAGGGTTCGCGACTTAATTATCAGGACACTTCAGGATCAGAATGCAAACTGAAAATACTATCGAAGCGCACGAGACGATTCCAATTCGACGCTATCTTGCCTTTATGTGTGCTATTGGCATTGGGATTGTAATATCTTTTATTTTATTTTTAATGGTGAAAAATTGGGAACAAGAGGATCAGCGGATCAAATTCGAATCAGTTGTAAAAGGGTACGCAAACGCTGTCCAAAACCGTTTACATGGGAATGTGGAAGCGCTCATGTTCCTTGGAGACTCTCGCGAATCTTTTCGAACCGTTAATTCTCTGGCCGGCAAGGTGCGGGAAGTGTTGTACCAGCAAGAATAATTTTGACCTAAATTGTTCCGGCTGAGATTAAAACATAAGTTTTTTATTAAGTTTTTATAAAAAACGCCGATATTTTACCTGTTCCCTGTAAAAACATATCGGTAATTCGCGGACAATGTTAATGCTGGCAAACTAGATGGAAGAATACAATATGGAAAACCCTAAAAAAGAGAAAATTTCTGAAAAAAGAGACGATCCCAGAATAGAATATTCGGGAAATATTTTCTTTATTTCAAACGGCGCTTTTTACGAAGGTGACTTAACAAATTATAGCAAGCATGGTTTATTCATTAAGACATCTAAAATTCTACCAGTGGGCGTAATAGTTACACTCGCGCTGCCCTATTTGGACGGACATGTTAAACGTCGAGGCCAAGTTGTACGGGCTAATAGAAAAGGGTTTGGCGTAGAGCTTTTCAAGGAGGAACTTCAGCCATTTGAGAAAGTCACCCCTCGAGAGATGAAGATTAAAGTAAAATAGCGACACCAATGTTCGGATATCTCTGCGGCCGTTTTCATGTTCATCCGCTGTCGGCCGGGTTCACCGTGTATTCCTACACCCATCTCCATAAAAAAACTCCTGTTCATTCTCATGAATTAATGGCATAATTTCTCCAAAAAAAACGCACTGTCAATTTTGGAGACCCTTCATGTATGCAGAAATTGTGATGATCGGAACGGAGCTTCTACTGGGAGAACTTGTTGATACCAACGCCAACAGATTGGCCAAAGCATTACGCGACATCGGACTTGACCTTTATTACAAAACGACCGTCGGCGATAACGAGGATCGAATCACGGAAGTACTCGATTCGGCTTTGGATCGCTCGGATGTGATCATAACCTCCGGAGGCATCGGGCCGACGGTCGATGACGTGACGCGCCAGGCCGTTGCCAATGCCACCGGCCGCAAACTGGTCTATAGTACCGATCTGGAAGCTGAAATCGCAGCCCGTTTTCGGAGTTTCGGTCGCGTGATGGCTGAAAACAATAAGCGTCAGGCGTATATCCCTGAGGGCGCATTGCCGTTGTCCAACCCGGTTGGGACAGCGCCCTGCTTTCTTTGTGAAGATCTGCGGGGCCGTGGTGTTGTCATTTCTCTGCCCGGGGTCCCGCGCGAGCTGGAATATATGCTGAGTAAAAAAGTAATTCCGCGGCTGGTTGAGAGAATGGGAGGCGCAAAGGTCACTAAGATACGGATCTTGAGGACCTGTGCCGTAGGAGAAAGTAACGTCGATCGGGTTATCGGCGATTTGATGACTTCGAAAAATCCGACCATCGGGTTGGCCGCCCATGCGGGTCAGACTGATGTTCGCATCACAGCCAAGGCCGACACGGAGGCAGAAGCCGACGCCCTTATTGCGACCCTTGAAACCGAAGTTCGACAGCGGCTTGGCGTCGCCATTTACGGCGTGGAAAAAGAAACCGTGCCTGAAGTCATTGGACGGTTGTTATCAGAGAAGAATTTGCAGCTAGGGGTGATCGACACCCTTACCGGTGGCCGCCTGGCCCGGGGTCTTATCGAAGCCGGATTTGGCGACTTGATCACGGTTAACCAGCACGCAATCGACGTATCGGCAGCATTACAAAAGGCCGGCCTGGCGTCGCCAGCGGATGCGCGCAAAGCGGATTTGCGCGCACTTGCCCTGGGACTGGCAGAATACGTCACCCCGCCCGACGGCGTCGGTGTTGCGATGATCGGTCCCTTCAACGATAATTTGACCTTCATTGCGCTTTGCGGGCCGCGGGATATGCGGCTGGCCGAAGCGGGCCGTAACTACCAGGATTCCAATTATATCCTTAGCTGGCTTGCGATGCAGGGTCTCGATTGGTTAAGACGGGTGGTGCTGGGGCAGCTCACGTCCCCGGCGGATTGGAATGAGTAGACAAGCATTAGACCTGAGGGACAAGTCGCTTGGCGGTTCTATAAAAAATTAAGAGTTCTTCCATTGAAGCCAAATGCTGTTGGTTAAACCTTGAAATGTAATTGAATCAGGCAGCACATTTGGTTTTGGATTGTGCTTCAACACTATCGCAGTAGGCATCAAAAACAAAATACATACAGGCGTTTTTATAGGATGACTTTTGATAGAAACGGCAATTTTTTTGCTGCTCCTGGCCGCCAGCTGAGCAAACGGAAATAATATCCTGCTTACAAAAACATACTTCACCAATCTGCACGACGATCACCTCCTACGATAGCTATTACTTCGATTGAACGATACTTGATTAAAAAGTTGCATCGGTTATGCCAAACTGCACGGACAATGCCTGTCTTCCGTTCAAAATAGATGTGCAGTTAACTATATTTATAGTAAGCAATATTTATGCCAATTCAGGCCAAATGGATCGTGAGGCTATAGATATGTATTGATCGATTTTAAAAAAATTTAAGATCTAGGCCAGGCCATATCCTTATTGGTCGGGCGATGGCAAGCAGCGCTTCCGAGCATCGCTAACGGCGCAGGGTTCCCAGGGCTTAATATGCGAATTAAACGCCGTTTCTATAACTATCTACGATGATCTACATGCAAGGAGTTTTATTTTCGCAAGATCGGATTGCTGAAGTGAAAGGCAACCTGCCTAGTTTAACCTGATGACCGGCCATTAAGGTAAATTCGACAAATTTTTGACGTTTGGATAGATTTGTTTCTTCAAATAATCATCATGCCAGATTCTGCTCTAAGAATTCATATTTACTGCCTTTAAATTCTCTTCACATCATCATCATGCCAGATTCTGCTCTAAGAATTCATATTTACTGCCTCCTGCCGGGAATAAGATCCGGGCGAGTGATGAACATGCGAATTCCGGCTAGAGCAACGACCAATGCCGCAACGTAAAAGGCTGGACTCAAGCTGAATGTTTCGATGACAAATCCGAGCAAAATCGGACTTAACAGACCCGCAGCCATTATGGCAGCGAACCGCAGACCCATGGCAAGACCGGATTGGTCCGGGTCCGTCAGATCGGCAATCATCACCATTGACAGCGGCTGGGTCATGCCGAATCCTAACCCGAAGAGCGATATCAGGATTAGCCACATATTTATCATCAACCCGAGGCAGGTAGTCGTTCAAGAGCCCGAAACAATAGAACCATATGTTTGTCTTTTTCTCAACAAGTATATAACGCGAATAATCAAAAATGGTTTCACCAAAATTCGCCTTTGGCCAATAAAAATTACAAAGACATCTTTAATCCGCGGCGGACGAGGGTTTAATTACCCGCCCCTTGGGGCGACTAAAATTTTCCGATTGATACCCCGGTGCTTGCAGCGGAATAGTTCATTGAGGCCGCATCCAAGTTTTGAGACGGTTATCATGCTGGAAAATACTGCATTCTTTCAGTGAATCCGGAGACAAATCGATTACCAGAATAATAGAAATCTTGACTTAAAACACATAAATATAGTATTTTTTATGTATTTCAGTTTATTATCTGCCTGAAGCGGACGACCATGCCAAGGGCTCAGACAGGCTAAAAAAGGAGAAATCAAGAAATGGTAAAGCTTACAGACAATAATCAATATGTGGTCGATGAGTGCACGGTCAAAATTGTAACCATTGATCGGACTCAAATTACGGGGATTGTCAATAAAAAAGGTCTTGAGAGGACTTCCGATCTGTTTACAATAGACGATTCGCCCTTCATTATTGTGTATAAGGCAACAGCAAAAGGAAATGAAAACAGAGTGTTCGCAGTAAATAAAAATCAGATCATTTGGGCAGAGTTGGAAGATGATGGTCATGTATAGGGGTGGTTCAAGTCCAGCTGAAGTTTGAAAAATTCCAGTTCTAAATTTTCGCGCTATCACATTCGCAGACCAAATCGGAAGGTAAGGCCCGAATTTAACTCCAGCCAACGTCGCTGATATATCTCCGAAATAGTTGATATACATCGACAGGCTAAATAATCCCTCAGTGTAAAGTCGTCTCCCGTTTTCTTTTCTCAACTTCCAAACCACCAAAAGCGGCT
>CAMYLH010000337.1 GCA_947259065.1 uncultured Desulfobacterales bacterium | reverse complement strand
TAAAAAGCCTGTCAGGTGTCACTTTCAAAAGATAGTGTGCCAGAAGGGCCAAAGGAGGTGCAGTATGACTAGCAGGTCAAAGGTCTCAGGCGGTGGGGTTTCCTCCAAAGGCGGATGTGCCACATTAGCACGAGGAGCCGGTTTGTGCTTGATCCGCGGACTTGAGGATCTTTTTAACGAGATGGTCATCCTCGATGAATGAGGCATAGGCATTAAATCTCACAAATGAGCTTATCTGAACATCACTTTCTGAACGATCGATCTATGTTGTCGAACTAAATTAACTTATTGAAAATCAATGAAATAAATGTTAAATGAGGGGTTGTATAGGGTCGTAGAGCCACCTTTTTGATGGCAAAAAAAGGATATGAGCTTAAAGAACCCCAAACTGTTGGGTCGTAGCTGAAAGCGAAGACCAAAGTCCTTACAACCGTGTTTTTGACCCTGAAAAGTGCAGCCTAAGACTGAAAAACGACCCTATTTGGCAGGTTTCTTAATAAAACACAAGCACAGAGCTTGGTCCGAGAAGAGATGCAAGAATTGCCTCGCCAATTGAATATGAGCGTGCACTTTATCATCTTTTTTTCGAGAAAATAACCAGCAGGATATCTTTGTTACCGATGATAACCGCTATGTATTTTTAGACACGAGATAGGTCGGATGTCAAGCCCGCTTGCGTTTTCTGGATAGTTATCGGTTCCGTTTAATTGACGCCTCAATATGTTGTGCTGCAACTGAAGCCGATACAAAATTCACCATTTTCGTATTATTCGCTTTGAAAAAGCAATGTCTTAGTGCGCCAAGCAAGTTTGGCGCTTATTGTGGAGTGAAAGTCTCCATCGGGTAAGGTTTAGCCAGCCACCCGTACCGAGTGTTGCATGATTGGGAAGGATAGACATACCGTCGAACGACCCACACGAAGCGTACACAGGGAATTCTATGGGCCGTAGGGATAGGCTTAACTTTTTTAACCGTTTTTGTTCCGCGAATACACTCATCAAGAAGAATAAAAAGAGGATAAAAATTAAGAGCCTCGATATGAGAATTTTCACCACCCTAGGATGATGCTGTTGAATAATCCAACAGGGGTGTAGGAAAATACAACAATCCGATAACTATTTAATAATACATATCAAAACTATCAATTTGCGGCAATTTTGATCACCGTGTTTATGAAGTGTAGAATATTTCAACACGCAGAAATTGAGCTGAAGGCTGATGTCCGACCGATTGGATTGATAAACTATTTAATAATAACAAGAGGTTAAATTTTAATTGATTCAGCATTTACTACTTGGCACATCAATTGCTCTATATGTTTTTCAAACAATGAACCCCGAAACAACTAAGGAGTGAGACAAATGGCTGAGCAAAAAAGAGAAAACCGAAGAAGTAATGTGGGATTTGGATCGACCTATCGCAAAGGCAGTCGGCAGGATCTGGGTTCACATCAGGAGATTGGATCTGTGATGCAAGGACAGGTCTGGATGGTCAAACCCGATAAAAAAGCCAAGGCGGCAAATCCCTGCCTGTGGATGCAAGCCGGTGTGGTGAAATTTAAAAACTGCGATAATTACTATGACTGTACCAGCTGCAAATACGATCATGCCATGGCAGTGAAGGCGGAGCGGGGCAAACAGTTGACCTGGCAGGAAGCCATGAGAAGAATGCCCGACATGGACCGTGTATGCCGTCACAGCCTGACGAATCGTATTGAACGCCGAGCCTGTGCCTATGACTACCAATGCGCAACCTGCGACTTTGATCAGTTCTTTGAAGATGTCTGGACACCTAAAAGCAAATGCATAGCGGGCGAAGTTCAGCAGGTCAAAGGCTTCGACGTACCGATGGATTTCTATTTCCATGACGGCCATGCCTGGGCGCGCATCGAAAGTGGCGGCTACATTCGCATCGGACTCGATGATTTTGCCTTAAAGGTGCTGGGAAAGGCCGATGCACTGGATCTTCCGCTGATGGGCAAGGAACTGGATCAGGGCAAGGTTGGCTGGGGTCTGAAACGCAAGGACAATCTTGCCGATGTTCTTTCACCGATCGACGGGGTTATCGTGGAGGTCAATTCTCAACTCAGGGAAAAGCCCGATATGGCCAATCGCGAACCTTACGGGGACGGCTGGCTTTTTATGGTGCGCACCCCCGATGTCAAGGCGACCATGGGCAAACTGATGGTCGACCAAAGCAGTCTGTCATGGATGAATGACGAGGTGACGAATCTGGAAGGCATGATTGAAGAGGTTGCCGGTCCCTTGGCTGCCGATGGTGGTTTTCTGGCAGACGATATTTACGGAAATTTGCCGGACCTCGGCTGGAATAAACTGACCCAGGCTTTCTTGAGAACTTAGTTATCCGTGATTGGGGCGTTTCTATTGACCCATAATGAATGGCCGATAACTTTGCCAGCAGTAAAAGGGAAACATGATGAATTCCACCCGAACCGAACTTGAAACCAAGGAAAACCGATCTGCCTGCATCTGGATGCAGGCCGGTGTGGTCCGCCGCAAGGCATGTGAAATCGATTATCACTGTGAGGCCTGCCGATTTGACCGGGCCCTGAGACGCGTGGCCCGTGAAAACAAGAACCTACGGCAACAAGGCAAGGTCCCGACAGGCCGGCGCAGAAAAATCGTTTTCTGGAAAGACCGCTTAAGAGCGCTTGCGGCCGCACAGCAACCCTGTCTGCATCACATGAAAGGGCGCATTGATTTTCGGAACTGCACCCATGACTACCAGTGCGGCAACTGCGAGTTCGATCAATACTTCAGTGACCAGTACACGGTGCATGCCGTGGTAAAGCCGGTTGATGTGCTCAATGTCAAAGGCTTCAAAATTCCCCACGGCTACTACCTCCATCGCGGTCACACCTGGGTTAAAATCGAGGAAGGATCAACGGTCAGAATCGGTCTCGATGATTTTGCCCTGCGACTGCTGGGTCCCTTGGATCGAATCGAAGCGCCGTTAATCGGAAAAGAGCTCGAGCAGGATCGCGGCGATATCACACTCGAACGGGGTGCGAATACGGCGCGGGTGCAATCTCCTGTCAGCGGTGTGGTCACCGATATCAATCCCGAGTTGAGGCAGAAGGGCAACCTGGCCAACCAAGATCCCTACACCCAGGGCTGGGTAATGCGATTGCACTCCAATAATCTGCGCCGGGAAATAAAAAACCTGATGATCGGCGACCAGGCCGGTTCCTATCTGGATGAGGAGATTGAAAGCCTCTATCAGGTGATCGAGGAGGAGGCCGGCCCGCTGGCAGCAGACGGCGGCTATTTGGGAGATGACATTTACGGCAATCTCCCCCAAACCAGCTGGCAAAAGTTGACCCGGATTTTTTTGAAAGCATAAGTCTTATTCTGCGAAATCATTTCTCTCTACGAATAAAAGGGGTTGCGGTACTTTCCGCAATCCCTTTTTTAAAATTTGAGACGCTCTCAATTTATGTGATAAAAGGTGCCGACGAATGGACTCCGAAAAAAAGGAGGTAGTTATGTCTGAATGGTTTCCGCTGGATCTGGAGATCACAAAGCCTCATCCTCGGCACGAAGCCCATCTTTGCATGGCTAAATGAAAATAAACAGCCTCAAAGGATTTTGTGCTGCGGCTGCCTCTTACGGTGCGGTTGGTCAGTGCCATATACTGCTTTTCCCAGAGAGGCCTTGCAGCCGTTTATGCGGGCCTTGAAGACTGTGTGGAAACAGCTATCCAGGGGGAAATTTACCGGATGGAATCACCATGGCGCATAAATGGCAGGGTGTAATGAAAAAGCTATTGTCATCTGTCAAAGGATGATAGATATTTTCTTTAAAAATGATGCCCTCTTAAATATGGTATGCTCAAAATTCTGATATGTTTATTTCTCCACTGCTCAAGTTCTATCTCTTGAATATCAAGTTTGCGGGCAGCTTCTTCCAAAGATTGGAAAAGTCAAGCACGCGTCAAGTTGGAATGTAAGTATTATGTTGTCATTTCCACTTTCTTTTGGAATATCGCCGCAGCATCTCAGTGG
>CAMYLH010000336.1 GCA_947259065.1 uncultured Desulfobacterales bacterium | reverse complement strand
TGCCATATCGATGCGACAACCTCCTAAAAAAGGGGCAGGCCATGCTATCTTTAATCCGTTGCGAGGCTGTACTTTAAGCGGTTGGCCGAACGCTTCAAAGACCAAGACGCATCGTTGCGAGGTCAATCCTTGTTTTACCATTTTTCATAGGTTAGGGAAGGGCACTAGGTCGCAGCGTGAGTAAGAAGAAAATGATTTACAATACGTCACTGCGCGCCAAAGTAATACAGGCTTTTGTGATTATTATTTCAATCTGTATTGGGTATTACCTTATATCCAATGTGGTTGACAATCTTCGTCAAATGGAGCTTCCCTTCGGGTTTAGCTTTGTCAATTCTACCGCAGGGTTTGACGTCAGCTGGTCACTCATACCATACGATCCTTCCATGTCATACGGTCGTGTGTATCTGGTAGGAATTGTCAACACGCTACTATTATCTGCACTCATCATTGTTTTTTCAACCTTGCTTGGTTTTTTCGTCGGTATCATGCGTTTGTCGCCAAACCTTCTGGTGGCCCAATTTTCTCGGTGGTATGTCGAGTTTTTCCGTAATGTACCCCTGCTCATTCAAATCGTGTTCTGGTTTATCGTCGTCTTTTCCACCCTTCCCGCACCAAGACAAAGCTACAGTCTTTTCAGCACTTTCTTTCTTAACAACCGGGGAATCTATTTCCCAGCGCCGGTTTTTCAACCCGGTTTTATCTGGACGTTCATTTCCGCCTTGTTAGCGATCATTTGTTTCATCATTTTGTTGAAGTGGACGCAATCGTATCGCAAACGCATCGGTCATCGGCTGCCTTATTACTACCCATCGCTTTTTGCGCTCCTGGCTTTTGTAACGGCAGTATTCGTATTGACGGGAAAACCCTTGCACTGGGCAGTGCCAAAATTAGGCGGGTTTAACTTTGAAGGCGGATCTTTTATACCAACAGCCTTCGCGGCTGCATTTGTTGCAATGACAATTTATCGTTCCGCATCGATCGGAGAATCGGTACGTGCCGGTATTCAATCGATAGACCCAGGGCAGATTGAAGCAGCCTCGGCGATTGGCTTTCCTCCGATAAAAACCCTGTGGTTCATTATTATTCCGCAAGCAGCGCGTGCTATTTTACCGCCGCTGATCAATTTATGGCTTACGATTGTCAAAGAATCCTCATTGGCAGTAGCGATTGGCTTTCCAGAACTGGTCTCAGTGTTCATGCAAACTTCGCTCAATCAAACCGGGCGTGCCATCGAAATCGTGCTGATGGTAATGGGATTTTACATGTGTGCCAGCTTGACGATATCCTTTTTATTGAATCAATATAATAAACGCATCCAGTTGCAGGAGGGGTAGTTTGGGCAAGCAAACCCGTCCAAAAGCGGAACTGTTGAAATTTGTTCCCCGTCCAAGCCGTCCTCCTGTAGTCGTCACTTATGGTTTTACAGGATGGTTAAAAAAACACCTGTTTAGCGGCGTCTGGAATACGTTGTTGACCATTGCGGTCTTCAGCTTGCTTTATTTGCTCCTGAAGCCTTTCTTGGAATGGTCCGTAATAAAAGCTGTTTGGGTTGCGTCGACGCGTCGCGAATGTTTGGAGATAAGCCCTGATGGGGCCTGCTGGGCCGGCGTCATCAGGTGGCTTAATAATTTGATTTACGGTCGTTACCCCAACGACCTACAATGGAGAATAAACCTGGGATTCGGCATCGGCCTCGTCTGGCTCATGCCCCTGGTGTTAAAAAAATTAAAAAACAAAATTGCCATCGGCATCATGGCGGTGGTTCTGTATCCTTTTTTGGCCAATTATCTGTTTCTGGGGGGGGACCGAAGCTACCTGCACTACATCATTGCCTGTATGGCACTGGCCTACCTGCTGATGATGTACATCGATATCATTCTGATCTACACAGGTTATCAACAACTTGGGCAATACCTTGAACCATTGTTGGAACGTGTTTCCCTAAAAAGAGCGGCCCTTTTAAGTCATCTGGCATGCCTGCTGGTGTTGAGTTTTTTGGTTGGTTTCATATTTCAAGGCGTCCACCTTAAACATGTTTCCATCGATATGTGGGGCGGTCTGTTTCTAACCATTATCATTTCCAGTTTTGCAATAGTTATGGCTCTGCCGATAGGTATTCTTCTCGCATTGGGCCGGCGTTCAAAGATGCCGGTTATCAAGTGGTTTTCAATTGCCATCATCGAATTGGTGCGATCAGTTCCAATGATCACTGTTTTGTTCATGTCGGTGACAATGATGCCGTTGTTCTTTCCCAATACAATTGACCTGAACAAACTAGCCCAGGTGATCATAGCCGTATGCATATTTGCCGGCGCTTACATGGCAGAAACGGTCAGAGGCGGTTTGCAGTCCATTCCCCGGGGCCAATTTGATGCCGCCAAATCGGTGGGCCTTGGTTATTGGCAAACAATGTTCCTCATTATTCTACCCCAAGCATTAAAAGTCATGATTCCAAATATAGTTACATCGTTTATCAGCATGTTTAAAGACACAACCCTGGTATCCATTATCGGCCTTTTTGATATCATGTTAATGGCCCGAAACATATCCATTGATAAAAACTGGTATGGCCTCCATAGTGAGCCCCTGGTAGCCATTTCTTTTATGTTCTTTATCGTTTGCTACGGCATGTCGCAATACAGCCAGCACTTAGAAAAAAAATTAAAGACAAAGCGTTGATGATGAGCAATAAAGCAGCCAACATATCATCTGAAAAAAACAGTTCAGGCACTATGGCCATCGAAGTCAACGGACTGAACAAGTGGTTTGACAAATTCCATGCCCTCAAAGACATTTCGATGTCAGTTTTAGAAAAAGAAATCATCGTTATTTGCGGGCCTTCGGGATCGGGAAAATCGACCTTTATCCGATGCCTCAATCATCTGGAAACATACCAGGAAGGCTCTGTCTCCATATTCGGTCAAGAACTTGGAAATGACAAAAACAGTTCGGCGCTAATCCGTGAAAATGTTGGCATGTTATTTCAAAGTTTCAATCTGTTTCCACATTTGACGATATTAAAAAACTGTACACTGGGCCCCATCTGGTTGAGAAAAATACCCGAATCCAAAGCCGTTGAACAATCCATGGCCTTGCTGGACAGGGTTGGCGTTTCCAATTTGGTATCAAAATACCCCGGCCAAATATCGGGAGGGCAACAGCAACGTGTCGCAATTGCTCGCTGCCTGGCCATGGAACCCAGAATTATGCTGTTTGACGAGCCGACATCCGCACTGGATCCTGAAATGATCAAAGAGGTTCTGGATGTAATGATTGATTTAGCCGATTCGGGAATGACCATGATGTGTGTGACTCATGAAATGCAATTTGCCCATCAGGTCGCCGATCGAGTCGTATTTATGTCTGATGGGGAAATCGTTGAGATAGGTTCACCGGATCAAGTACTTAAAAATCCAAAGTGGGACAGGACTAGTCAATTTCTGCAGCATATCCTAAGTCATAAATCATAATTCAGACCGATACCGAAGCACATCCATTCCAATCTAATTCCGTAACGAAGCTATCATTATTTTAATGGAGAAAGAACGCCTGCCTTGCCTGATGCAAAAGCTGTCCTCTTCGGTTTGACGACCATGAATTATAACAATGTGGTGTTATATCCGTCAAAAGGAAGGTGGCGTCTCCATCGTTGAGCTTACGGATCGGTATATTGCCCTAATCGAATGAGGAAGGCCCCTGGAAGGGGCCAGAGCCACGCTCTGCTGGTGATCGCTGATTTGTTAAATTTCGGTCAGCCGGGACGCGGCTGGGAGTTTCGATCTCTCGGCAGAGGGCAGGTAGAATTAGAAGAAATTATTCGGGCGCTCAACGAAATTAATTACGAAGGCCCGCTGATGGTGACACGATATTTTTGCAGGAATTCTACCGGATGATAGGACAGCTTGGCTTTGCGAAGGCCCGGATCGTCTAAATCCTGTTCCCGGTTCACCAGCGAAAAATGCCTGGCCGAATAGGCCAGAAACATTTGATTGATGGCCTGGTAGATCCCCTTATACTGGGTGNTGCTCAACTGGTCCCAAGTCTTAAATATTCTGGAAATCGATTGATTTTCGGCAGAAAGGATATCAGACGACTCACAGTCTCGCCAGGTGCACCAATCACCCTGCATAGCCATGGCCTGCTCGATTAATTCCGACTCAAACGGCACGTAGCGGTACTCGTACTTTTTAACAAACTGGTTTAAAAGGTTCTTTTTTTTGTGGTAGCGATTACCTTTTAATTCGGTAAGATCTCCCACGGTATAAATGTAATCCCAGTGTCTTCTCTCTTCCTCAACGATTGCCTGGTCTCCGAGAGATGTGCGCCAGGATTCGACAAGTTGCTGCGGAACACGGATAAAGTCGGTTCGTCGGTCTCGATTTTCTTCAAAGCATGCTCGCCAGTCGATTCGGTCCCAGGGCCCGACAGGGGCCCATAATACTTTCTGAGGCCTGGTTTGGCGGATCCAAACCAGATTATCTTCCCAGGCCCAGCGAAGTTCATATTCATCCGCCCAGCCCCAAAGGTTTAAAAAACTGTAGTCCGAGGTCACTTGAGGACAGCCGTTCAATCGCTCAAGATAGTCTGATTGCCTGTCCAGGCTGATGGGTTCAAAAACCAAATTTATTTTTCCTCCCGTGCGGGTAAAGCTAAATCATTATTTAGTACCTGAACATATTCTTTGCCCGCCTCATAGGCTTCATCAAGATAAGCGGGAAACTTCAGCACATCTTTTTCAAAATCCAGTCCCCGATATAGCAGTGCTTTCCAGAGTTCCATATCGAACGTGTCAAAGAAATATCTCATGCTGAGAAGGATACCATCAAACAGCTTTTTTCCTTTGGTGGCACCTACTGAAATAAAAAGTCCTTTGCGCATGACTTTCGGAATGTTCCTGGGAGTCTTGTCGATCCAGTATTTTTTAACCCAAAGGGATTGAAACCGATCCATGAGGATTTTGGTATGTGCACTTACCGTATAAAAAAAGACCGGAGAGGC
>CAMYLH010000335.1 GCA_947259065.1 uncultured Desulfobacterales bacterium | reverse complement strand
TTTTACATGCAACGACCACCCTTTGAGTGACAACCGGCACATGGGAAGGAAAACCCGAAAAGCGGCTCGGCAATCAATTGAATCCGAAATTGGAACCATACGGAAACAGTGGCGCGGAAAAATCAGGGTGGCCCTGGTGTATCCCAACCGCTATCACGTCGGCATGTCCAATCTCGGGTTTCAGACTGTCTATCGGCTTCTTAACAGCTTAGATCATGTTGTCTGCGAAAGAGCTTTTCTACCGGAGAATAATGCGTCTGAAACTCTACGGCCGGCCACTGTGGAGTCGGACAGGCCCATTACCGATGCTGATATCATCGCTTTTTCCATCTCTTTTGAAAACGACTACCCCTATCTGCTTGATATTCTGGATAGAGCCGGGATCCCGCTGAAATCCCGCGATAGGGCCAGCCGTCATCCGCTTGTGTTGGCAGGCGGTGTGGCCTGTTTCCTGAACCCGGAACCCCTGGCACCCTTTATCGATTGTTTTCTCATCGGTGAAGCCGAAGATATATTGCCTCGGTTCTTCCAGCTGTTTGAACCCCGAACGGACAAAAAGGCAGTCCTAAAAACCCTGGCACGCAATGTTCCCGGTACTTATATCCCTGCCTTTTATCAGCCGCGATACCACGATGACGGCACCCTTGCTGCCTTTGACCCTCTGGAGGATGTGCCGCCGGAAATTAAGCGGGTCTATTTAAAAGATATAAGCCGGAGTTCAACCTGCAGCGCGGTAGTCACCCCGCACACCACCTTTGATCGGTCGTTTTTGATTGAAGTCGGCCGCGGTTGTCCCCATGGATGTCGTTTCTGCAGCGCCGGGTTCATTTACCGGCCCCCAAGATTTCGCCCCATTTCCCAGCTTGCTCATGCCATAAACCAGGGTGCTCGCCTGACCGACCGTATCGGGCTCGTAGGTGCTGCCGTATCCGACCTGCCGGAAATTGAAAAATTGTGTGGGCAATTCCATGATAAAGGCATCAGAATTTCGTTCAGTTCCCTGCGTGCCGATCGACTGACACCGGGGTTGCTTTCAGCTCTAAAACAAAGCAAGGTCAAAACAGCCACGATTGCTCCGGAAGTTGGAACAGACCGCCTGCGCCGGGTGATCAACAAGGGACTGACTGAAAAAGACATTTTAACGGCTGCCGCGACCCTGGTGGAAAACGGCATACCCAATTTAAAACTATATTTTATGGTGGGTCTGCCCACCGAAACCATGTCGGATGTAGATGCCGTCATCCAGCTTGTCAAAAAAATCAAACATCAGTTTCTAACGTCCAGCCGCACCCGAAAAAAAATCGGACAAATCACCGTCAGTCTCAATTCATTTGTTCCCAAGCCCTTTACGCCCTTTCAATGGAGCGCAATGGATGAGGTCGCTGTGCTAAAGACCAAAATTAAGAAAATCAAAAATGAATTGAAAAAGGTGGCCAATCTGCGGATAAATTCGGATGTCCCCCGCTGGGCTTATATCCAGGCGTTGTTGTCACGGGGTGATCGAAAGGTTGCCGATATTCTGTCATTGGCCCATGCCAACCGCGGCAACTGGGCTCAAACCTTTAAAACTGTGCCCGTAAACCCGGATTTTTATGTCCACAGAGAGCGTACCCTGAATGAGCGCTTTCCCTGGGATTTTATCGACCATGGCATCAAAAAGTCTTATCTTCAGCGGGAATATCAGCGTGCCGTACAAGGGCAGACGACACCGGATTGTCAAGTGGAAACCTGCCGCATTTGCGGCGTCTGTAAAGAAGATAAACTCGAGTGAAACTACATTTATAATAACAGTTTTGCCGCTAAGACACCAAGACACGAAGGGATGATATGTATTTTAAATCATCAAATCAATTATGGGTTAGGAGCCCATAAATTTTACTGTAATCTTAGTGCCTTGGTGTCTTTGTGGCTGAACAAATAACATCAAAGTTTCTTTTCCGATCAGACTGGACGCCCTCCCAAGGCGGGTAAACTTTTCAAGCCGGCGGCAGTGCTCGTCTGCGAATCGGTATGGATGCCAATGATCTTTCGAATAAAATCGGATCCTGGGAAATCCCGGAAAATATGCGGCTCCTTATCGTTGTGATTTTATGAATGGAAAAACATCCGTAACGCCGGTCAAATCTAAGATAACCAGCGTTATAAATCCAAGAAGTAGGATGATAAGAAGAAACTCGGCCAAATTCCCGCCTGCCGGAAGCTGGTCGATTAAATCGACAACTCGGATCACCTCATCATCGGACAGGCTGCCAATTCGCGCCCTGGCCTCCATGGGATCGATGCCCTGGGCGATAAGGGCATCCTGTAAATCTTTGCGAGCCAGCATCTGGTGGAGATAATCCCGAGCTTCCCGGCCACGAGCCGAGTCCATTACCGTTTCGGTTCCAATCATGGCTGCTAGAACAGAATGAACCGGGGTGCCGATCAGGAACATGATGACAGCAAGAGACATACTCATCGGTTTAAGCGCTTTTCGGATCACCTTCATTTCCTTCCTCCTTCCGTGGGTTCACTTTTATTGAGAGATTTGAGATTCAATTTCTTTCAACGTTTGCCGGTATACGGCCTCTAAAGGGCCTCCCAGAGAGACGGCCGTGCGCGCCAGCTCCCGAGCTTCGGGGTACCGTCCCTGCTCCATCAGGATTTGAGCAAGATTATTATAAGCAGAACCGGACCGGGGATGCAACCGAATTGTCTCCCTGAATTCATATTCGGAATTGCTAAAATCCCCAAGCGCATAATAACTGTTGCCCAGCCCCATTCGTGCCGCAAGACTCTGCGGCCATCGTGTCAAAGCAGTTCGGTAGCCCGATACCGCGGCCTGAAACTGATGTGCATTTTCCAAACCCAACACTGCTGCAAGATAAATTTTCTCCTTCGCCAAAGCAGGCAATTGTGTTGGCTTGAGAATGATAATGCCCCAGTAATTGCTGCGCGCCCATGTTTTCTCAAAAACACCAAACGGCATGACTTTGCGGGAAGTAGTGCCGGATCGAAGAAGGACATGTTCCTGTAAGGTGTCATAACCGACGACCACTGCATAGTGCCAGACCGGAAACCATGGAATACTTAGATTCTGCAAAATGATAATCGGATAGCCGCCGGCAATTTCAGGGAAAAGAGATTCGAGATCCGAAATCTCATAGGCGATTCGACCATGGCGGCGTGCCGCGGCAATGATCGACACCTGCAGACTGCCTTTGCGCGAGGGAGAGTAGACTTCCTCGACCAAGTCTTCTGGTCGAACAGGCAAACCGCTCCAGCTGATGGCCGTCGCTAAAGCAGCCGGCCCGCACTGGTAGTCTTTCTGGGGGAAAAACGGCACTGCAGTCAATTCTTGGCTGACTGGTAAGTTATCCGGCAGCGGCGGCATTTCCACCTGCCGAAAGCTTGCACACCCGATAAGCAAGCATAGCAAAAAACCGAGCACCGGTGCGGCACCGCCCAAATGAAGGTAATCACGGTTTCTGGTCAGAAAAAGAATGGGTGTCACGTTTGCTTTTGAAGACGGCGTTGCGCTCATTTCCCGGTGAAGTTGAATGATCTAGGGCACCGGGGATTATTATTCTCAAAGCGCGAGCCGTGTTAGATCCTTTTTAAAGACTTGCTCACCCCATCCGATGAAGATGGTTTTGATCCTTTTAGTTTATCAGGCCAGATATGTCAAGAATGAAGACTGGACCCCGCAGCTTTCGAAAAGAGGGAGGAAGGCAGCGCAAGATATGCCTTCAGGGAGCTTTGGCATGCAAAATTTATCCGATCGACAGATGAATCGAAAAACAACGTCAATGGGGGGCATTCTGGCATTGATTGGATCCAAATTGTACGCACTTTTGCGATCCTGGTTGTTGATCGGATGGTTTGGCGGATGCCTCATCGGTTTGGTCAGTGTTGTCCCGGCCCGGGGTGATATCGCCGCGCCGCAGTTGAAATGGGAGAAGGCGGGCTGTTATTCCTCCTGGTACGAAACCGGCTGGTATTCCTCTCCGGCATTGGCTGATCTGGACAGTAACGGCCGGGCCGAAGTGATCTTTA
>CAMYLH010000334.1 GCA_947259065.1 uncultured Desulfobacterales bacterium | reverse complement strand
TCGCCGTTGGGCGCACCGTAATCGAAAGTGAACTTGAACGGCAGGCTGTACATGGCCCCCACCGGATTTTGTACGGCGGCACGCAGGTCCCCGCCGCCCTGAGCTTGTTCGGCGGGCTGCTTGGCTTCATCCTGGGCCATGGCCGGGGCGCCGCAAAATGCGATTAAAGCCGCGAATACTAAAAGTGTGTAACGCATATAACCTCCTTTAATTAAAGCCTAACTTGAGATCAACTTGGGTAAAAGCTTCTTAGCCTGCGGCTTCCGCATCATTATCCGGAATCGGCACAACGTACTGCCCCATCCGCTGGTCTTGCAAAAAGCCCGGATTCCGCTTCAATCCAGCTGCCGTGGTTTCGCGGCTGCCAGGAACTGAGAAATTTCCTCTTCAAGTCCCTTGATAAGAGTATGATACTCAATGACCCTGCTTTCGGATTCAGGCGCATCTGATCGATGAAATTATTTTCTTCCACTTATACCCCCAATCGAGCGAACATCTCTAAGTCCTAAAAGCTTGCGACCAGTCGTCAACCGTTACGCCTGGAATTTCAATTTCCGTTGTTTGATAAAAATCGGATACTAGATTGGAGACATTTTCGGCTGCACAATCTTCCAGCAAAGCCGCTAAGCGATCAACCGAATCCCTCGGAAAACAAAAAAAGTCTCCGGAGATAGCAACACCTTTGTATTTTCCATCTTCGATAGTAAATTCTACCCGGATTAATCCACCGGCTGCTTTATGCATCCGCTGCACGACATTAAGCCCCGAACGCACTTTAACCACCCGGCCCTCAACCCGCTTACCTTTCTGAAAGAGCCAGGCATCATTGATCATCGATGTTTCCAACGCTTTCATTTTAGCCAGAAGCTCGTCATTTTTATTCACCGGTGTCAGCGCACCCAGCAACTTTTCGAATTCCTCAACCATCATACAGTTTAAGGCTTGTTCGTCCCATTGTTCGGTTTTTTGCGCCCCTAATTCTCTTCGGATCGTGCTCAGATTATCTTCAATGGTTTTTTTGACTTTGTCTCGGAACTTCTCATCCGGGATTTTCAGCACCCGGGACATCGTTTCATAATCGAAATCCAGGATCAGGTTGCCGACGAATACAATACTGTCGCCGATCTCGGCAGCTCCCGTGCCGGATATTTTGCGGGTTTCTATGACAAGATCGTTGACGGGTTTATATTTGACTTCAAGCCCAATCCGTCGATGAACCTCAATCACCGGCTGTAAAAATTTTTTGTAGAACGCATCAATTCGTTTTGGGGCGATGGGATTGTCGCGTTGGATAATAAGCTGGAAGAAAAGCTGATTTCCGTCTAAGAAAACCGCCCCGCCGCCAACCTCCCTCCGAAATACCGGAATGTTATTCGACTCACAAAACTCAAGATCCACCTCCTGCTCCACGTCCTGATGGAAACCGATGCAGACATAGGGTGTGGCCGGTGAAACTAAGCATAGGGACTCACGCCCCAGTTTAGCTAACGCATGATATATCAGCTGGGATTCTTCCCATGGCACTTTTCCCAGATTAAACAATTCCATCAATCAGTCTCCTTTCAGAACTTATTTGATCTTCCCTAAAAGAGAGCTTGCAATGGTGTTTTTCTGAATCTCTCTGGTACCCTCATACAGTTCGGTGATTTTCGCATCCCGGTAAAATCGTTCAACCTCGTATTCGAGCATATAACCGTATCCCCCAAGCAACTGAATGGCTTCATCGCACACCTCGATAGCGGCTCTGGCAGCAAACATCTTGGCCATCGATGTCAGTTTCGGATCCATACGACCTTGATCAAAATTCCAGGCTGCTTTGTAAACAAACATCCTTGCCGCTTCAATTTTGGTTGCCATATCCGCCAATTTATGCTGAGTCACCTGAAACTGCGCAATTTTTCGGCCAAACTGAGACCGCTCTTTCACGTATGCCATTGCACGCTCAAAGGCCCCCTGGGCAATCCCCAGGGCCTGGGCCGCCACTAAGATTCGGCTTTCATCGAAAAACTCCAACACCTGGTAAAACCCCCTGTTCTCCTCACCGACCAGATTCGAATGCGGCACACGTACATCTTTGAAATTCACCTCAGCAGTGTAAGAAAGCGTGATACCCATTTTGGCACCAACGTCCATGTAGGAGACGCCCGGTCGGTCGGCTTCAACCAGAATCACACTCATTCCCCGATAGCTGGGCGAAGCGTCTGGATCTGTCTGGCACAAGACGTTATAGAGGCCGGCCAACGGGCCGCCGTTGGTGATAAAGATTTTTGATCCATTGATTACCCATTCATCACCGTCTCTGACGGCTGTTGTCCCGACACTTGTGATATCCGAACCGTGGTCTGGTTCTGTAAAAGCCCCGCACGAAAGGCATTTGCCTTCCGCGACCACGGGCAGCCACCTGGCCTTTTGTTCTTCGCTACCATGGTGGAGAATAATTTCCGTGGCAAAGTCCGCTAAAGATAGGCAAATCCCGAGCGTCGAATCACCGCGGCACAGTTCCTCACACACAAGAATATTTTCAATGACGCCAAGACTCATGCCGGAATATTCTTCCGGAAAGTGGATACCGATAAACCCCAACTCGGCAGCCTTTTTCCAGATTTTTTCCGGGTATTCGTGCTTTTCGAGCAATTCTAGAATAACATCCTTCTTGAATTCACCTTTGACAAACTCGCGTACTGCTTTTTGAATTTCCCTCTGTTCCCTGTTCAGTTCAAAATCCATTTTATTCCTCTTGTAGTGCGTTTATGATCTTTTATGTCCTTGTCAAACCCATCAGTTCTTTTTTAAAGCGCGCTGAACAAGTTGTACAATATCCATAACATCGAGCTTGATCTTGTTGCGGCGCGCATAGGTGGCCATGGTGCGCACACATTGCTGGCAGGCGGTGATCACAGTATCCGCCCCGGTGGCCAGCACCTCATCGATTTTGGCTTTGGCGATCTCACCCGAGAGCCCGGCATCGATCATTTCCAGATTGCCGCCACCACCGCAACACAGACAATTCTCCCGGCTGTGCTCCATCTCCACCAGTTTGACCCCCGGGATAGCGCCGATAACCCGGCGGGGGGCATCATATTCCCGGCTGCCGCGTCCCAGATCGCAGGGGTCGTGGTAGGTGACGGTCTGATCAAGCTCTTTGAGAGCCAATTGACCGGCGGTGATCAATTGATGGATATATTGGGTCACGTGATAAATCTCAAACTCATGGGGATAGTATTCCCGCCACATCTGGTAACAGGAAGGACAGGCAAACACCACTTTGCTGGCACCTTTGGCCTGCACCGCTTCGATATTGTGCGCGATTAGATCTTGCATGTGTTCCCGCAGGCCGGCTCCTAAAAGCGGAAATCCGCAGCACCACTCTTCTTCGCCAAGGAGGGTAAAATCCACTTTAGCCGTCTCAAACACCTCGGACAAAGCCATGGGGATCTTCTGGGCCATGGGAAAGTAGGCTGCCACGCAGCCGGTGAAATACACAACTTCCGCCCTGTCTTTGATGTAGCCGTGATCCGGCGGTTCACGCAGATCCTCAACCCAATCGGCGCGCTCCTCGTTGTCTTCGTCGAAGACATTGTGGCTTTCAGCCACATTCTCGCGGATCATGTCCACTTTCTTGGGATACGCATCCGAATGTACCAGATCCTGTCGTAAAGAAAGCCAGAGGTCTCGGAGCATTATACCGGATGGGCATGTCTCCTGACATCTACCGCACAGTGTGCAGCGATACACTGTTTCACTGAATTGCTTTAACTGTTCTTCCGTCGGAGCCTTCCTGCCGAAAAATCTGCGCAATATCCCCGATCGGGACCGCATTATCTTGCGAAGCTCAGCGAGGCGATAGACACCGGACAACTGTCCATCTTCGGTGGCCGACACTGCCGGGCAAACCTCGGCGCACAAGCAGCAGTTGGTGCAGGCCTCCAGTTGCAAAATTTCTTTAATGCTATAGTCTTTTTGAGACATACTTATTCCTGTGAATGACTTCCTTTAGGATAGTATTGGCAGCCATTTATTGATCACAGATACTATG
>CAMYLH010000333.1 GCA_947259065.1 uncultured Desulfobacterales bacterium | reverse complement strand
GGTCTTTATTTCTTTCTTTTGGATTAGCGAGAATTTCGCAGGGTTCGTTGCCGCCTTGGCAGCCATCCTTTTTAGCATGATCGCCTGTTACCACCACCGGTTGGCAAAGGGAATCCGCAGACACCAAATCTGGCTGGAAATAAAAAAATCCCAGATTGCGCGGATGGATCTGGATTGGGAGAAAATTCCCGCCTCGATGCTGCAATTGCCCGTCTCCGACTTATGTTTTGAAAAAGATCTGGATATAACCGGCCACCGATCGATTCATCAGTTGATCGATATTTCCATTTCGCGTGAAGGCAGCTGGAGACTCGCTACCTGGTTATTGCAAAAAGTTCCGGATCTCAGCGACATCCTGAAACGCCAGAGGGTTATTCGGGAATTGGTTCCCTTAACTCGATTCAGAAACAGGTTGCTGTTAAATTTTCGGCTGGTTTCGGAAGCACAGCTGGAGGGAAAAAAATTGCTGGATTGGTTGCAAACAGCGTCTCCTCCCAAAAGCATGAAAAACCTGGCGTCTATCTCATTTGGTTTTGCAGCACTAAACATCACACTTTTTTTATGGCATCATCTCGGCGATATCCCACCGTATTGGATACTTTCATTTTTCATTTATATCGTTTTTTATCTTTCAAATCTAACGCTGCTGAAACGTTTTTTTGAAGCTGTTTCTCAACTGGACGACGAGCTCAGCAAGTTCAGACACATCCTGAAATTTTTAGAAACCTACCCTTATGGCAGCAACCGCAATCTGAAAGCGTTTTGCGCGCCCTTTTTAGAGCAGGAATCTTTACCCTCACGTCAACTTCGAAAAATAAAAATGGTTTCGACAGCGATCGGACTTCGAATGAATCCAATCATGGCAATTATTCTGAATGTCGCTTTTCCCTGGGATTTCTTTTTTGCCGCTTTCATCCATCGTTATCGGGAAAAAATTGCACAGCAATTGCCGGTATGGCTAAATGCGTGGCAAAAATTGGAAGCATCGATTTCCCTGGCGAACTTTGCTTATCTGAATCCGGACTATATATTCCCTGAATTCATCGCCGACAGGGCAAACAAGGATCAACCCATTTTAACGGCTACAGATATAGGCCATCCTTTAATTCCCGCAGATCAGAAAATTTGTAACCATTTTTCTTTAGACAAACCGGGAGAAGCTTTCATCATCACCGGATCCAACATGTCCGGCAAAAGTTCTTTTTTAAAGACGATCGGCGCTAACCTGTGTTTGGCTTACGCAGGGGGACCTGTCAATGCCGGGAGTTTTCATTCGGCCTTGTTTCGAGTATTTACATGTATTAAAATCAACGACTCCATCGTCGATGGCCTTTCATTTTTCTATGCCGAGGTCAAGCGTCTGAAAGCCCTGCTGGATGCGCTGCGGGCAAATCATCCATTTCCGCTTTTCTTTTTAATTGACGAAATTTTCAAGGGCACGAATAATCGCGAAAGACTGGTCGGCAGCCGTTCGTATATACAAAACCTGGTCGGTCAAAACGGCGCGGGGTTGATTGCCACCCATGATCTGGAGCTCGTAGGACTGGCAGATCATTTTTCAGAAATCACCAACTGTCACTTCCGAGAAGATGTGGTCGGGGGAAGAATGGTGTTTGATTATAAATTACGCCCGGGCCCCTGCCCAACCACCAATGCGCTGAAAATCATGCGAATGGAAGGATTGCCGGTGGATTGAACGGTGCGGCGCGTGCGCAAAGCTAAAGGTAAGAGGCCCAAGATCAAAATTTTAAGCGAAAGGCTTAATAAGGTAAATTACCTTTTTATAGTTCTTTAGAAAGTCCAACTTACCATCAAAACAATTTAATCGTGGGAGCGGCTTCCAGCTGCGAAATTTGATCTCGCAGCTGGAAGCCGTTCCCATATCCGATATCTCTTGTCGGCCTGTATAGCCATTTTTTTGCCTTGAACCTTTAACCTTTCACCTTTAGCCTTGAGCCTTTTGCCTTTTAGTTTACTTGACAAGGTCCTCCCGAATCAGCTAATAGTAGCTTCTTTTTGAAATTTGAAACCCTCAATTCAGCATCTAATAACCCTGCAATGTAGAAAGAAGGAAAAATGAAGCGAAAAAGTTTTTATTGTGTTGGCCTGGTCGCGGTAAATTTAACAAAAAAAATGATAACTTAAAAAATGAGACGCTGCGGTTCTAGGAATTTGTAATTGAGGATAGTATGTTGTTTTTTCGATATCTGCTTTTACCGGTTGTGCTGATTTCACTTTTGTTATTTTCAGTAAGGTTCGCTGTCGCTGATGAGACCGGAAACGGAAATAAGGCTGATGAGCATAAATGGTTTTTGACCTTCTACGGTGGGCCATCTGCTCAGCCTGACCTTGAACATACGTTACTGTTCAATATGCGCTTCGAAGATGATACTTATATAGCCGTCGGCGCTTTAGCAAGAGAATTTTGGCGCTATAAGAATTGGATCAGTTTCGAAGCTGAAGGCCAGGTTGGTAAGTACTTCGGCAACGAACACCAATGGCAATTTAGCGGTTTGATGATCGCACGATGGCACCTGTTTCCGTGGCAGAAATACCTGGACACGAGTTTTGCCGTCGGCGATGGATTATCTTTCAACACTGAAACTTCCAAAATTGAAAAAGAGGACGATGAAAACGCCGGGAAGTGGCTCAACTACTTGATGTTTGAATTAACCCTCGGGCTACCGCAATATTCCCGCTGGGATTTGGTGTATCGTATCCATCATCGTTCAAGCATCAGAGAGATAATCGGCGCCGGCGCATCTAACTTTGTTACTTTCGGCATTAAATATAGTTTTTAGATTCAGCGACAAGTCAGATCCAGCTTCAGCATTTCGATCAGCATTTTATCGCGCCAGTTTTTAATTTTCGCCAGCGAGTTTTGGCGCACAATCGGCATGTCATTGACACTGTTAACAAGGACTTCTCTCACCGAGGAAGAGAGCGTGCTCCAGGTGGCCATTGAATCCCATCTCAAACGGTAGGATTCTGAATAATGCGCCACAAAGCTCTCGATGCCGTCGCCGGCCAGATGGGCGCGCAGTAAAGGGCCGATGAAGGGGTCCCGCATACCCATGCCGCTGCAAAAAGCCTGATCGACCTCCTCGGCACTGGCAACGCCGCTTGCAACCAGGTCAACGGCCTCACGCAAAATTGCAGCCTGAAGCCGGTTGACAATGTAACCGGAAACCTCTTTTTTCAGTCTTACCGGGGTCTTGCCGATTTTTTCCATCAAACGACATGTGATGTCAACCGTCTCTGGAACAGTGTGGTCTCCGCCGACAACCTCCACCAGGGGCAGCAGATGAACGGGAAGAAACGGGTGAACCAGGACGCAACGCTCCGGCCGTGTAAGGGATGCTTGAATCTCACTCATCAGCAAGCCGGAACTGCTGCTGGCAAGAATCGTGTCGCCAGGTGCCAGCGCATCCATTTCCTTGAATACCGCCTTTTTGCAGGAGTAACTATCGGGGACGGATTCCAGTACGTAATCAGCGTCTTTAACGGCCTCGGCCAGAATCAGGGTGGTTTGGATGTGATTGAAAGCCGCGTCAGCCGTTACATTGTGAAGTCGGCCGTTGTCTTCCAAAAGTTTCAGATTTAAACTTACCTGCTCGCCGGCGTTTTTCAATTTGTCATCACTCAAATCCTGCATCGTGACGGCATAACCCGCTGCGGCAAACAGCGTTGCCCACCCCTGTCCGATTAGCCCGCAACCGACACAGGCCACCCTTTCAATCTTCCGGTTCATTTCTTCACCTCCTTGAAAGCGTGTTAAATATCATCAGATGTTTGAATCAACTTCGCCAGCACCTCTTCAAGGGCCGGTGTCGAAAGGGCATCTTTGAATCCCGCAAGTCTTCGATAAATCATCTCCGCTGCCGCATAAAACTCGCCCGGCAGGCCTGCTTCGCGAAAGGTTGCCGCGATTTCCGCCATCTCTCCAGCGAATCGCCAGGCCTTGGCCGTGACATTCCGCACCCTTTCTCCCGCCTGTGTGTCGAAATTGGGCCAGTCCCGTGACCATTGAATTACCCATTTTT
>CAMYLH010000332.1 GCA_947259065.1 uncultured Desulfobacterales bacterium | reverse complement strand
TCAATGCTCAAAGCTGATACTTAAGGTTAATTCAATTAACTTAATCAACTCACTCAACTATTCAACTTAATCAACTCAACCAACTCAACCAACTCAATCAACCTAATCAACTTAATCAACCAGTAACCAGCATCGAGCAAAATGAACATCATCAGGTTCTCCATAGAAAAACCGGTTTCGGTGATTGTCGGCATCATCCTGGTGGTCCTGTTCGGATGGATTGGACTGCAGCGGATGCCCTATCAGCTGAGTCCCACTGTCATCGAAGCGGAAATCACGATCACCACCCGCTGGCCCGGTGCAACGCCCTATGAAATCGAACGTGAAATCATCGAAGAGCAGGAAAAGGTCTTAAAAGGCATTCCAGGTCTTGTGGAGATGGAGAGCTCTTCATTCAACAGCCAGGGGACCGTTACCCTTAAATTCAGCATCGGCACCGATGTAAACAATGCCCTGCTCAGGGTTTCCAATAAACTGGATGAAGTTGCCGCATATCCTGAAAATGTAGAAAAACCGGTCATCAGCGCCACCGGCGCAGCCACCTCTCCCGTCATCTGGATGGTGTTGAAAACCATTAAAGATAACCGCAATTCAACCTATACTTACCGCACCTATTTTGAAACCAATATCCGGCAGTACTTGGAACGCACCGCAGGTGTTGCCGATCTTTTCATTGGCGGCGGGATCAAAAAAGAGATGCACATTGTCGTTAAGCCTGAAAGACTCGCGGCATATGGCCTGACCATCAGCGATCTTATCGATATTTTAAGAGCGGAAAATATTAATATTTCCGCCGGTACCCTGGGGCTTGGACGCAGAGATTACCGCATCCGGTCGGTTGCAGAATTTAAATCCCCGGAAGACATCTACGATATTGTCATCCGATCGACGGGTCTGCAGCGCATCCGGGTGGCGGATTTGGCCGAGGTCAGCTTCGGCTATGAAAAGCTTACGAATGCCATGCTAAACCGCGGCAAAGAAGGTATCGCCATCGGCGTCAAACCCGAACCCGATGCCAATATTCTGGAGCTTTCGGATCGGCTCGAGGAAGTCGTCAATTGGCTGAATAGGGAAAAACTAGCTCCACTGAATATTTATCTGGACTGGGTATACGATCAAAGGCCGTATATCCGGGGAGCGATATCGCTGGTCCGTAAAAATATTATGCTCGGAGGTACCCTGGCGATTATCGTACTGCTGATTTTCCTTAGAAGTTTTGTTTCCACCATTGTGGTGGCCGCTACGATCCCGATCAGTATCATCGGTACCTTCATTTTTATGAACCTCCTGGGACGAAATCTGAATGTCATAAATCCGCCTTTAAGTCCGCCTATGATGGCACCCGCGAAGTCTGGGGAGCAATTCTGGCATCCACCTTGACAACGATTGCGGTGTTTTTGCCGGTGGTGTTTATGAAGGAAGAAGCCGGACAGCTATTCAGAGACATTGCCATTGCCGTAACTTCTGCCGTGGGATTGAGCCTCTTTGTCTCCGTGTCGGTCATCCCGATGTTCTCAAAACAGCTCTTCATGCTTGCGCGGCGCAAACAAGTGTCGCGGCCGTCAAAATCATGGCTGGGTTCTGTCGGCACCCTGATTCAAAACGGCATGATGTGGCTGGTAAAACTGGCGACCAAAAATTGGATGACACGAACGGCAACGGTGCTCTGTTTCAGTATCCTTTCCATACTCGGGGCCGTGCTCCTGTTTCCCAAAATGGAATATCTTCCCCAGGGAAACCGCAACCTGATCATAAACATACTCATTCCACCCCCCGGTCTCTCTTATAACGAAAGAAAAACCATTGGTGAGCATATTTATCGCATGAACGCGCCTTATTTCGGCAGTGACCACAACGGCTATCCCGGGATCAAGAACATGTTTTATGTGGGTGCCGAACAAATCATGCTCTTTGGTGCCATCAGTACCCACGAACAACGAGCAGGTGAGTTAATACCGCTTTTCATGCGCACGATTTATTCTATACCCGGGATGTATGGGGTAAGTATTCAGGCAGGTGTATTTCAAACGGGTCTCGGTCGAGGCCGGACCATCGAGTTAAATATCGGCGGCGATGATTTGAATCGCATCGTTGAGATCGGCGGTATGCTTTTCGGAGCTATCATGAGAGAAATTCCGAATTCCCAGATTCGGCCGGTCCCATCACTGGAATTGCTTTTCCCCGAGGTGCGGATCATTCCTGATCGGGATCGACTGAAAGCGGCCGGTATGACGGCCCGGGATTTCGGCGTTGCCATCGATGTGCTGATGGACGGTCGCGAGATCGGAGAGTTTAAACAAGAGGGAGAAAAGAAGATTGACATGGTTCTCAAGGTCTCCGAAGAAAATATTCCTACCCCGGAAAAGTTGTATCATTCTCTGATTGCCATCTCTGGAGGAAAGGTTGTTCCGGTGTCGTCCCTTTCTAAAATGCAACGCACAAGCGGCATCACACAGATCAGACATCTTGAAAGACAGCGCACGATCACGCTTCAAATCACACCGCCGTTTTCCATTCCGCTGCAGGAAGCCATGGAAGTTATTAATGCCCGAGTGGTGGCGCCCCTGGCTGGCCAAGGGATGCTTGAAGGAGTGGATATCGGGCAAAGCGGCGTGGCCGATAAACTGACCGAAGCCCGCAAGAGCTTTCAACGGAATTTCCTGCTGGCGGCCGTCATTGCCTATTTATTGATGGCCGCGCTGTTCGGGAATTTTATCTATCCCGTCATCATCATGTTCACCATACCGCTTGCCGCCGTCGGCGGGCTGCTCGGTCTCAAGCTGGTCAACATCGGGATTGCCAACCAACCGCTGGATATTCTCACGATGCTGGGATTTGTGATCCTGATCGGTGTGGTCGTCAACAACGCCATTCTTATCGTTCACCAGGCATTGAATAATATCCGTGACCACGGGATGGCTTATATAGAAG
The DNA here is from genome assembly GCA_947259065.1 of uncultured Desulfobacterales bacterium. Lineage (GTDB taxonomy): Bacteria > Desulfobacterota > Desulfobacteria > Desulfobacterales > JAFDCJ01 > JAFDCJ01. The sequence continues at coordinate 2,924 of CAMYLH010000332.1, read as the reverse complement.
CTGTCCATGAATCAACACGCACCCGGCTGCGACCGATTTACATGAGTGCGATGACCAGTGTCATCGGCATGCTGCCCCTCGTTCTGATTCCCGGCCCGGGATCTGAGTTCTACAGAGGGCTCGGCAGCGTGGTGCTGGGGGGTCTGGCGGTCTCCACCGTATTTACCATTTTTGTGATACCGGCGCTTTTGATGTTTATTATTAAAATGGAAAAAACAACGCGATAACCATTCACGTTGTGACAGGCCGGCCGTATCCAATCTTTTCTATTTGCCCATGCTTTTAATCTTGCCATTGAACTCATGGGTCTTACTTTGTTTTTTGGAGCAATCGGCATTTATTTGTTTGTGTCTTGGTGCCTTTGTGGCTATTCTTCTCGGTTTATCCGGGTTCAGAAAGGAAAAAGATTATGATTGATAAAAATATACTTTGTGAAAAAATTCGGTCAATTTATCCTGATATCGGTGAGTGTGGTATCGCGATTAATGTTGAATATGACGAAAAAAATAAACGCTGGGTTGTGGATCTTAGACAAGGCGGCCATGAGCTTAAAACCTTTCTTGAGGACGGAGATGCAGAAAAATGCTTGAACGGCATTCAGTGTGTCAGTCTGGGAGTTGAAATCGCACAGCTCAGAGGCAATATTGATAGAATGCCCGCAAGATGATGGCTGTTGGTTCTTGGAATCTGAAGAAGATATCATTGTGTTTACTTTTTCCCCAAATTTGGCTATACAATGAGCCTCTTTTAAAATGAAATTTATAAATCGGAGGTGCTAAATGGCGAAAAAGCGTTACAGCATTAAAACCGGCTGCCCCCAATGCGGGTGCAGCGGGGTTCAAGCCCTTTCGGAAGAGGAAATGCGGGAACGGTACGGGGATGTCCCTAATTTCGACATGGAATGCAGTGAGTGTATGGCAAAATATACCGCTGAGATGAAAACCGCCTGCCCCGAATGGGACAAGGACTGTAAACTGCCGGAATAGGCGTGACCCTTAGAATGAAAACATCAGGCGGACCACAATTTGTTGTGTCCGCCATTTTTTTCATCAAAATCGATGAAGTAAAGATCAGGACGACAAATCAACCACTTATTGCTAGTGCAGATGTCGTCATTCAACTTGGAAAAATGGCTGTGACACCCTAACTGTCGTGGGATTGCACGAAAATTGGACATTGCAATAAGGTTTCGGGTGTCAGATGTCAGGAGTGAAGACGCGAGAGCCAGCCTGACACCTGAAACCCATGCTCGGAGAAGGTTTTACCACGCCCGATAATGTCCAAAAGAAGGGCTATTTTCAAAGTAAATTACCAGGTCTGTTATCATACCTCGATCATATTATCCGGATTCCACAGGTTATGCTTGTCTAATTGCTTTTTCAATTGGTGCAGCGCTTCGATATCAGCCTTTGAAACTGTCTTAAGAAAGATCGATTTCTTTAGTTTTCCAATGCCATACGATGTGATGGCATTCCCCAGAGAGACAGGAAACCTCTCAGCCCAGGTTTCAAATAATGCCCTGCCTTTGACAAACTCCGCATAACTTTCCGGTAGGATATCAATGTGCAGGCAGCCGCTACCAATATGCCCCAGATAGCCGGCTTTTAAATTTTCCGTTTGAAGTGTTTTTTCGATTCGGCTGACCCAGGTTTTTAACCCGTCGTCCTCTAAGCTGATGTCGATCCCAAGTTTGGTAATTCTCGGATCTTCGGATCGGACTTCTTCAAGGTGTAAGATGACAGTTTCAGCAGCGGCATGCAGGAAGTTTCTCATCTTATCAATCTCCGGCTCTCCGGAAAATGCCCAGGTCTGATCTGGATCGCCGTTAAAGCTTGAACCGATCACCATAAGTGCTTCGGCAATTTCTTCGACGGCTTCTTCCTGATCCCCATGTATTTCCACATAAACCATTGCCGCAATATGGGCTGCAACGTCAGGAAGTTGTTTTAACCTGGTCATATTGTTTTTATGCATTTCAAGGGCATTGAAAATCGTGTCGTCAAGATACTCAATCGCTGCAATGTCGGCACCTTGCACTTCAAAATATGTGGCTTTGAGCTGATCTGAAAAGGACATCCCATCCTCTCGGTCCTCAAAGAAAAAACCAATCCCCCAGATTTCTCCAGGTTTTGGGATAAGCCGCAGCGTCAACTCAGTGATGACACCATACATCCCTTCTCCACCCAGATAAACGTCCAGCAGATCTTTGGATTCACCATTGATGACAATAGCGTCTTGTCCCAGTTTAAGATCACGGCATCGGTAGAAGCAATGCCGCCAACGGTAGCTGTTGACTCGGATGGATCGGGTGGCCAGAAAAACGCTTCGGGCGTTGCCAGTCGGTCAATCGCCTTTCGGAGTTCATTGAGCGTGATTCCGGGTTCGACCTTCAAGAATGCCTCACCCCCCTCGGCAATGCAAAAGGATTTGACCTGGTTCATATGGGAGAGGTTCATAATATGGCCTTTCGAGGGTACGGCACTGCCGACCACACCGGTCTTGCCACCCTGAATCGTGACAGGCATCCGTTTTTCCCGCATCACCTGAAGGATACTGCCGATTTGCGCTTCGCTTTCAGGAAAAGAAATACTGTCTGCTGCGCCCCTCATCTTGGATTCGTCTTTCAAATACTCATGATAAGTCTCACCCATTGGATGAATCAGTTGCCTTTCCAAACCGGATATCCTTCCTACTTTCAGATATCGTTGATTGGTTGATTAGTTGATTGGTGAAGTAGTTGTAAATATGGATGTATCCCATATTTGCAAAATAATCGGACACTTAATTTTTCAACAATCGTAACATTCTAAAATTATGACTATAATTTACCTAATCAACCATTCAACCAGTAAACTATTCAACAAGGTCTAACTTTATTACCTGTTCTTATAATTTAAAACGCTCCGTTCAGGACGATTTTCGCA
>CAMYLH010000331.1 GCA_947259065.1 uncultured Desulfobacterales bacterium | reverse complement strand
AGAAGATGAATGAGCACACCGATAAGGTGGCCTGCCAGAGTTGCCACATTCCCGATTTCGCCCGAGTCAATCCCACCAAGATGTCCTGGGATTGGTCCCTGTCCGGTAAGTTAAAGGATGGCAAAAAATTTAAGACCAAAGACGAATTCGGTAAATTCGAGTATATGTCCATCAAAGGTCAGATGAAGTGGGCCAAAGACGTTAAGCCCGATTATTTCTGGTATAATGGTGTGATTAAATCTGTCACCGCCAAAGATAAGATCGATCCAGCCGGGATCGCAAAAGTTTCCTGGCCCGTAGGTGATCGAAAAGATTCCGACTCACGGATCTATCCTTTTAAGATGCACAAGGGGAGACAACCGTATGACAAAATCAACCAAACCTTACTGATGCCCTTGCTTTCCGGCGAGCAAGGCTACTGGAACACTCTCGACTGGAATGAAGCGCTGAGTGTGGGCCAGACGTCCATGGGATTGCCTTTCTCGGGTGAGTTTGATTTCGTCGAAACAACCTATGTTTTTCCGATCACACATATGGTGGCTCCCAAAGATAAATCGTTGTCCTGTAAAGAATGTCATTCGAAAACCGACAGCCGATTGGCAAACCTGAAGGGTTTTTATATGCCCGGCCGCGATTTTTCCAGAATTCTCAATTTAGCCGGCTGGGGTGCGGTCCTTGCCAGTTTGTTCGGGGTTTTCATTCATGCGCTGGGGCGGTTTTTTAGCAGAGGCAATGGCAGAAAGGAAAGCTAAACCATGATAAACAACGGAAAGATGAAAAATATATATTTATACGCGCGCTTTGAACGACTGTGGCATTGGTTACAGACCCTGCTAATCATCATCCTTTTGCTGACTGGATTTGAAGTCAACGGTGCGTTTGCGCTATTCGGTTTCGGTTCGGCGGTGGAGGTGCATAATTTTGTTGGAATAACCTGGCTGATAGCGTTTGCCTTTTTTGTTTTCTGGATTTTTACTACCGGTGAGTGGCGCCAGTATATCCCGACTACCAAAAAGATGTTTTCCGTGGTGCGTTATTATATGTATGGAATCTTTCGGGGTGAACTCCATCCGGTGCCCAAACGCAAAGATGCCAAGCACAATCCGTTACAGCGTATCGTCTACCTGATTCTGGCGGCGATATTGCTGCCGGTGCAAATGGTAACCGGTTTTTTGTATTGGGGTTACAATTCCTGGGGCGATTGGGGGTTATCATGGCTGTCACTGCAGGTTGTGGCGCTGGTCCATGTGGCTGGTGCTTTCGCAATCCTATCGTTTGTTGTTGTGCATGTGTATATGATCACAACCGGCCACACCATTTTTGCCCATACCCGGGCCATGATCACGGGTTGGGAAGAAGTCGCTGATGAAGAATCAGTGGGTGACTGGGAGTATAAAACTAAAACGGCTTAAACATAAAGGGGACAATGAAAGTTCTTATACTTAGTCCCATGGTCATTTCCAATTCTTTCATTTTGTCCTGAGTTTCGAACCCATTTATGCTATTATCCGAATATGCCGGCTGAGGTCAAACAATAATTAAAAATAGACGATTAAGTGAAAAGCACATTATCGGTTTTAGAAAACCAGATGTTCCTCTATGCCTAGCTGCGCAGCAGCGTAGTGGGCTACAGTCTGAGCAAGCCAGTTCGGCTGATGAGCGTCAGAACTGATGACGAACTTGAATTGATTTGTGAATGGGCCATAGTACTGCTTCCAGTCAGTACGCCAGATGTACCGGTTATTGATTTCAATCAAACATTCAGCGGGTACCTGGTTAAGGTTAGTGTATAAAATGTTGGGATGAGCGATAATAACAGGCTTGCCGGTCGTGAGCAATTGGTCCAGAGAACGATAATCGGCAGTCTGATCCCGGCAGTGAAAAATATAGTAATCGACATCATATTTTGTTGCTTCATCGACCCAAGCGTGTCCGTCGACCTCGACGCCAACTTTCAATCCGACTTGGCGAATTTCTTTTTCGTAACCTTCAAAATCCCCGTTCACCAGGCATTCAAAATGGTCGCTGATGCCAATAATGATCGCATGCTTGACAGCAGCGACGAGGACAACGGTCTGCTCGGGCACGACGGCGTTGTCACTTGTCGAGTAGGTGGTATGAATGTGCAAATCTTGTTGCAGCATCGTTAGGCCTATAGCATATCGATTTGAAAATTTCAAATATGGTATCTTTATTGTTAGATCGTCAGGGAAATTATAAAATCTCTTCTTATTATAGCGACACCCCAGGCGGTTTGGACTCATTAGAGGCATAAGGTTTGTCGAAAATTTATTTATTTAAAAATATTGCACCAAGGCCTTCTTCATCTGCCCATATTATCTGACCTTCTATTTTCGCTTCAGTGCCATTTTTCAGTGGAAGCGCGAAAGACAAAATTTGTCCTAATTCAAAAATATCTTGAGAAGCGAAAAAGACCCCAGACGGGCTGATATCTTTTATTATCCCCTCGTATGTTTTACATCGATCGCTGAAGTATATGTTTTTTTGATGAGATTTTGTCCTAATTTTATTTACATTTTTTCTTTTCGGTAAACTATTACCTTTCGACTTTTTCTTTTCGGAAGAAGGAAGAAATTTAACCCCGTAACCAAAGTCAAAAAAAGTATTTTTAAATTTTCTTTGCCACATTATTTCTGCATTGTAATACTCAATTTCACCCGCTTTGAACGCGAATGGCGAATCCTGAATTGCAATGCTAATTTTATCACCTTGATCCAGAACGCTATCCGTCTCAAAATATAGACCAGTTTTACTATAATTTAGCAATCTGGCCTTGTGAACTTTGCCTGATTTTAGATTCTTAATCCTAAGAACCGACGTATGTTCAATGCGAACATTTTGTCTTCTTTCATGATTTTCAATCATTCGGGCAGTCTATCCATTTTTTAAATGTTATTTCCAAATTATCTTCATTTAGACTGAACTTGGAAGCGTTTTTAAATATGACTTGAATTATCCGCAAATACAAATAACATGCCTCGCAATTTAGGGGAAAGCCCTTGAAACTGTATTCCTAATGCTAAACTTTTCTCATTTCGGAATGAAACCTCATGAGTCCAAGCGATCTTTCCGGAAATCTTAAGTTCTAATCCCTCATTGGGAAAACTCAATTTTACCATTGAGTTTTTAATAGTTTTGCTGAAAGAGGCAACACTCTTTGAGATATTTACATCTTTAGTATCTAAAACCACACAGGTTCCCCCAACAAAGAAATTATTTGAATAACCCTCGAGAATAATTGGGTAGTTGACCGATGCTTGAGGATATATCTCAAGGACTATTTTTCTAAAGTCCTGGTGCCCTTTGCCCTTTCGACCTTTTTTGATGCTTTGATTTTCGGAACTTTGATCACAATTCATGATGATTATTGGTCCTAATTCAAAGATGCAATATTTACAGCTTTGTATTGAGTTAATTAATCAACCTTCTGATATCCTTCGATATTGTAAATATCGGTTAACCAATGCATAACTTTAGATTTATTTAATCGTCCCTTTTGGAAATAAAGATCCGAAAAGGTTAAGACTCCTTTCTTTTCCTCGAAAAAGCGATGTCTTATCACTTTTTTTCTTGACTTTTATAAGGTTTTAAAATAGTTTAAAAAACTCTTTAGAAAGTTGGGATGATGGTATCATACTCGTCCAGGAAGGCAAAGAGCTATGTTTCGGATCACATAGAAGCTGAAAAACATGTCAAAAGAAACGGGAAAGTGTTGTTGTGAAACCTAAAATTATTAATCAAAAGGCGATATGGACTGAAAACAGAAAAAGAATGTTGCGGCTGCTTATCAGTAAGCGAGAACTGACAATCCATGAAATTTCGCGGGAACTCGATATAAGTATTCCCACAATCAGCAAGAATATCAATCAACTCAAGGGAGAGGGGCTCGTTGAAGAAGCGGGAGTCTCATCGTCTAGCGGCGGAAGAAGACCGATGCTGATTAAGTTTATTCCTGATGCGTTTTATTCTTTTGGGATAGAATTCTCAGTTGAAAGACAGGTGCGGATTATATTGACCAATCTCGATTCAAAAATTCTTGCT
>CAMYLH010000330.1:4078-6633 GCA_947259065.1 uncultured Desulfobacterales bacterium | reverse complement strand
GTTTTGTCGGCCAGGGCATGCTCGATGCGGTGGCTGTGGGTGAAATATTTACGTCCCCGCCGCCATTGGCTTGTTTCGAAGCAGCCAAAGCGGCCAATGCCGGCAAAGGGGTGTTATTTCTTTTGGGCAATTATGCCGGCGATGTTATGAACTTTCAGCTGGCGGCCGATATGGCCAAAGCCGCGGGCATTGACGTCGAACAGGTCATCGGCACCGACGATGTGGGATCCGGCCCCAAAGCAGAGGCGAACAAACGCCGCGGTGTGGTGGGTTCCTTCCTGGCCTGGAAAGTGGCCGGTGCCAAGGCGGCCGCCGGTGGCAGTTTGCAGGAATGCAAGGCCGCAGTTGAAAAGGTAAATAACCATACTCGCACCCTGGGCGTGGCCCTGTCGCCTTGCACGGTGCCGGCCAAGGGGTCACCCACATTTTCCCTGGCCGAAGACGAAATGGAATATGCAGTCGGCCACCATGGCGAGGCCGGAACCGCGAAGATTAAAATGCTGGCAGCCGACGAGATCACCGAGAAAATGACCCTTGAGGTAATTGAAGATCTGCCTTACCAGTCCGGCGACGAAGTGGCCGTGTTGATCAACGGCCTGGGCGGCACACCCCAATTGGAACTATACATCTGCTATCGCAAGGTCAAACAAATGCTGGATGAAAGAGGCCTTAAGATCGAACATGCCTTTGTCGGAGAGTTCTTTACAGGCCTTGAAATGGCGGGCTTTTCAGTCACACTGATGAAGCTGGATGCGGAATTAAAACAGCTGCTGGCGGCACCGGCCGATACGCCCTGCTTTAAGGTGATAGGGTAATCCGGTAACTCCCTTCATAAGCCATCGGCTCTTCCGGGGAGAATTTAAAAGGTTCTACCGTTACCGGGTGATCGCGGCTTATTGATCGAAAGCTGAACCATGCCGGCGGCTTATGAATGGAGTTGGCCGGCATTATGCAATATCCCGATTTTGCAAATATGCTCAATGTATGTTGTGAGTTGTCGGTTGTTGATTAAAGCGGATGGCGAGCTGACTTCTATACCCGTTTAAACACGTGAGATATAATTTTTGACATATTTTTTTTAACAACAACCCACTTACCACAAACAACAAGCATCCTGGTCCAGCTTTAGCCTTAGACTATGATGAATACTTAGGATACATTTAGTCAAATTCAGCAAATCTCTTTTAATTCAGATGCAAGGATATTACAGCTATGACGGAAACCATCACAACACGCCAGATGATGCAAGCTTTGGATACCATGTGTGATACCATCGAAGATCAAAAAGAATACCTCTCGGAACTGGACGGGGCCATCGGCGACGGAGACCACGGGGTCAACATGGCCAAGTGTTTTCGGGAAGTCCAGAAAAAGTTGACCGAAAGCTCGGCCGAGGATGTTGGAACACTTTTAAAGGATGTCGGAATGGTGGTGTTAAACTCTGTCGGCGGCGCAATGGGTGCACTGTATGGGACTTTTTTTCTCAAGCTGTCCCAGGCGAGTGCCGGTAAAAGCGAGGTGAATCTAAGCGATTTGGTAGCGATGCTTCAAACCGGAGAACAAGGCATTCTGGACATCGGCAAGGCCAGTCTCGGCGATAAAACCCTGATTGACACGCTTTCGCCGGCGGTAAGGGCTATCGAAGCAGCTGAAAAAGAAGGCAAGAAACTTGGCGGGGCCTTGGCGGATTTTGAACAGGCCGCTAAGGTGGGCATGAAGTCCACCCGCGAGATGTTGGCCAAAATGGGTCGTGCCAGCCGCCTGGGAGAAAGAACGATCGGACACCAGGACGCCGGGGCTACATCATGCTATTTTATTTTGCGATCACTGGCATCGGCAATTTCATAGCGGTGATCTAAACCCCAATATCAATAATTGAGGTTTCATATCGGGAACAATCCTCTAAATCTTATTCGCCGAGCATTTAAACAGAAGATGTGGAATGTAAAAACATTCCACACCTCGCGCTTATTACTTCAATTTAATTTTAATGATTTTAACTCCTCCTGTCTACTCTTCTTCTTTCCCCATGAGTCCTCCCAGACCCTTAGACAAGCCTCCCATGACGCCGCCTCCTTCTTCACCGCTCAACAAGCCATCGATTTGCCCGGCAATAGGAGCCGGCAGTTTGTCTTTGAGGAAGTTTAGCGTAACATCAACCGCTTTTTGTGCGATCTCTGGGGAAATTCCTGTTTTTTCTGATACTAGATTCACCAATGCTTCCATTTTTTAATCTCCTTTCGTCTATAGGTTTTCTTTTAATGAATGAGACTTTCAGAATGCTCTACCGAATCCAATAGGTAAGACACGATCAATATCTGTCAAGAAAAGAATAGAAACAAAGTGTAGCGCAGATGGCTATTAGAATTTACATGCAGGTGGGATTTAATTCCCCATAAATCACCGAACGACTGCACCGCGGTGACGGCACCGGGTGCCGCATCCTCGAAAGATACTTTCTCCTACAAAGACTCAATGGATTGTGTCTTTTTTAACCACGAACCAATCGAAACATCGTGAAAAGCGCTTGATTGTCGCCCTTATTTCGTCGGCTC
>CAMYLH010000330.1:0-4063 GCA_947259065.1 uncultured Desulfobacterales bacterium | reverse complement strand
TTACCAAAGGTGTCCGTCTCATCGTATAGATAATCTTTATTTTCGCCGAACTTCCAGTGCGAGATGAACAACACACCGGACACTGCTGCGCAAACTGAAATTCCCAGTACAATAAAAAGCATAATCGTCTCTCCACTGCCGAAGTATTGGCTGCATATATCTTAATTCTTTCTAAGCTTACTTTATAATTTAATTTTTGTCATTTAAATTCTGATTTCTTCGCGCTGCGGTACTGATCTTTAAAAAAAAGCCAGCCATTGACGCTGACTGGTTTTTGTTGAAATCCCAAGCAGCAATTGCAATGGGGCCACCACCCCCTGTTATCAGCACTTGGTCCTGAGTGATTAAATTCGTCAGCGAATTTAAGAATCGATGGACTAAGCCAATTTGTCAGCTCTGATAAACTTCTTGAGCGTTAGGATATTTTTGCCACAATATCTTTTATAACCGATGTCATCCATCAATTTTTTGACAATATGTATGCCAAGCCCCCCGACCTGGAGGTTATCAAGATCATGTACTTTTTCTGGATTTTTTGCTCCAAGTGGGTTAAACGGTATTCCCTCGTCTTCAACCTGGATCGTCAATAGATTATCAATCACGCTAAGTGTGAACAAGATAGGGTGCTCTGATTTGTCTTCATATCCATAGGAAACGATATTGGTGAACAATTCGTCTAAGCAGACATTAATCTCAAGCATACAGTTATCTGACAGGTGGGTGGTTTTGCAAAACGCATGTAACTGCCGGTATAAAGTTTGCAACTCGGAAAGATCAATCTTAAGCTTAAACGAATGTTTGTGAGTTTGCATGATTTTATCACTTTTTGTGACACAATAGGACTGCCTTCGCTGCTTCTGTCCGGAGGCGCTTGACATCCTTGGCGGTGATTGTTGAATGAGCATTGATTGAACCTCCGTTGGCATTGATTGGTCCACTTTAACGATAGGTAACTTCAAGAATTTTGCCAGATCTTATATATTTTTTAATATTTAATCTAACCATTTGAATTCTATAGTATTACTATCAAATTCAGTTAAGTCGCCATCTGGGAAAAATAAAAATTTGTGGGGAATATACCCCAAAAGTGGGGCAAATTCCTTGGCATAGCCTCGCATTTGCCATGCTGGTTTTAGGACCTGACGTAAATCAAAGCCTCATCGCCATCAATTTAAACTGCTTTTTCTTTTAGGTGATGTCACCCATCATAGTGCAAATGCCCCAGCAGTTATCAATGATCCATCGTTAATTTGCTTTTCATAAATTCGCTAAAAGCTGTATGTCTGCACGATATCTGCGGGTTTACGATTCCCTCCGGATAGATTTACCCTCTTTGGCACTTATTTTGCTAATCAGCTGGATGCTATTCAGCTGAGGCATTGCTTCATATAGATAAAATTGGCTTCTCAATCACGGCGAGATTGAAAGTATTTAGACGCGAGCGATGGGGTAGGCTGAATCCAGACTCGGTAGACATACTACCATTTAAATTGAAATTTCATGAGTCCAATATCGGGTTGAAAAAGAAAGGAGAATACAATGTTTAAAGAATTCAAGGAATTTGCCATGCGAGGAAATGTGGTCGACATGGCAGTCGGAATTATTATCGGGGCGGCATTTGGAACCATCGTCAAATCTCTGGTCGCAGATATTATCATGCCACCCATCGGTTTACTGTTAGGAAATGTTGATTTTTCGAATTTATTTATCGTTCTTAAGGCGGGTAGCAGCGCTGGTCCCTTGGCAACCATCGCCGAGGCACAGAAAGCCGGTGCTGTCACGCTGAATTACGGTTTGTTTGCCAATACCATCATCAGCTTTCTGATCGTGGCATTTGCGATTTTTATGGTAATTCGGGGTATTAACAAATTAAAACACGAAGAGGAAGCACCTCCCGAAGAACCGACGACCCAAAAGTGCCCACACTGTCTATTAGAAGTACCTGTTAAAGCTACCCGCTGCGGTCATTGCACGTCGGCATTGGAGATGGCATAGTCCGACCGCCATTACAGACAATGTGTATGACAGAGACGGCTCATAAATAGCCTTATTGCGATGATGGGGTATAGTGGACTCTTAATGTCGTCCTGCGGTCTGAGGCCACATCGGTTTGGTCAAATTCTTCGATCGAGGGCTCTTGAGATCCGATGCCTGCAGCGGATAAATTTTTTGCATCCAGTCCGGAATCAACGAGGATGGCTAATCCGTATTCGATAGATGGGTAACCGTAAATCCGGTAACACCCGGCAATAAACGAAGTTTGGATGGCAAATTTCTGATCCACTGCTGAGTTGCTTGGCCGCTGACAACCAGCAACCGGCCTTGCAGCGCCAGGTTTACGGATGCGGTTGGCTGCAGTACTGTATCGATATTGACAACCTGATTCAGCTGAAAGTCTACGAGCCAGGGCAGGGCGCGGGCCATTTTACGGGTTGCCAGCAGCCACTCGTGCAGGGCTGAGCCGGATGCTTTCAATATGCCACCCGCATATTCAATGGTAACGGTATCCGGAGGCGCTAAGATCTCGACGATACGCTGGGTGGCAAGTGCCGGATGGGATGAATGAAAGGCTTCCCAGCGAAATCCAATATCGTCGGAACTCATGCCGTATGAGGCAAGGAAGGTATTGGGATCTTCAGCCAGCGGGTCGCGCAACCCGATGACATGCATCTTGCCGTCGATTTTTTTTATGTCCGTGACGACAATGCCGGGTTCATTTTGAAGTCTATCTTCCAGGCGGGACCATTTCCGGTGGTTATAGAACCCATACAGGGCCCACACCAAAATCAGCCCCAGGATCGTGGCGATAATGAACCAACCGAGCGGGGAGCTTTTTTTGGTTTCTCCTTTAGACTGGGCCTGAAGACATTTTTCGAGAGGGTCTCGGGTATCGCTGAACGGGGTGGAATCGCCAGAAAAATCTTGGAGTTTTTCCTTATGGTCGATATGAATTTCTTCCAGAGTTTCGCACAAAGTGGTCACATAGTCCCGCGGCGGATTGCCACGAATAACTGCTGCCAGAAATGCATGTGGTCCATGCTCGATCCAGACACTTCGTTCCCCGACGCTCAGGGTTTCAAGATTTTCTTCTTTTTGGGCGCCAAATGAGTCCTGCACAAAATCCTTAATCGCCGTCAGCATGCTAGAAATCAGATCCGGATCATGGGCAACCTCTGCATTCGATACCACGTGCTGCAGCACCAGCCCGGTGTCTCTATGAATCAGAAAGATCTGCTCGACATGATAGATCAAGGTGTGTAGAAAGACCACTTCGGCAAATGATTTTTTTGTGCGCAACGCTTCCAGGCGCCATTTCAGACTTTTCAATGAGAGGCTGTGTTCGAGCACCTGATTAAACCCCTCGATCATTGCCTGGATGGACGATGCAATCGCCTTGCGAATCGCCGGTCCCATGATCGGAAACAGGGCATCGACCAGCACTTTGCGATCTTTTTTTATGGAGGTCTTGATGGCATTCGCTGTAATGGGTTCCAATACGGTTTCAATTTTAGTATCCTGGGCGGATCTCAGCGAAATTGCTTCCGGCAGAACCCGGCTTACGTCGCTGGCGAGGAGTTCCCGATTATCAATGCGATCCTCCAGTTTCTCCAGCCGCACTTGGGTAGGACCCAGCAGCAGTTGTCGCAGTTCGCCGAGTGAATCATCGGATGAAGCTGCGTCTTGCAGCGCTTTTCTTTCCTGGTTTTCCGAATTTGAATCAGTCATTCTTTACGTCACCCGCTTCAAAATTGATTTTTTTGGCCATTTCATCAGATGTTCGCAGCGCCACCTCCAAAAGAATCTCAGACAACGTCGAACGGGCCACTTTATCATTGTTGAGCTCCTTCACGGCCAATTTAAGCGACTTGGAAATTTCACTATGTTTGTTGGATATCTCCTGGGATAAGTTTTTGGTCAGATCAAGCAGCTGTTGTCGTGTCTCGCGGGCATCCTTATTCTGCCGATCCTCCAGCCGGCCTACATCACCGCTTATTTTCTTGGCCATCTCTTTAATTTCTCTGGAACTTTCGCGAGCCGTTTGAGTGCGCATGGATTTCTCGGC
>CAMYLH010000329.1 GCA_947259065.1 uncultured Desulfobacterales bacterium | reverse complement strand
CATTAACCATAAAAAAAGGAGGTACACCATGACACCCTTAAGGCAACGGATGATCGAAGACTTACAACTCAAAGGCTACAGCGCCAGTACTCAGACACTCTATGTTAATGCGGTTCGTCAGTTGTGCGAACATTACGACAAATGCCCCGGCCAGATTACCGAAGAGGAACTGCGAGATTACTTCCTGTACGGCAAAAACGTTAAAAAATGGAGTCGCAGCACCAGCACGGTCGCTCTGTGCGGCATCAAATTTTTTTATGAAAATACCATTCAGCGCCCCTGGCCAACGCTGCTGTTTATTCGCCCCGGGCGTGAAAAGAAACTTCCCGTCGTCCTTAGCCGTGATGAAGTTCGATCGATTTTGAGCAGCCTTGAGCTGCTACGATATCGGATTTGTTTGACCACGATCTATTCTTGCGGATTGCGCGTATCCGAAGGCATACACTTGCGAGTCGAACATATTGACAGCGCCCGTGGATTTATCCACGTCCAAGGTTCCAAGGGAAAGATGGGCAAAAAAGACCGTTACGTGCCCTTGCCGAAAAAAACGATAGCACTTTTACGTGAACAATGGAAAAGCCACAGAAACAAAGTCTGGTTATTTCCCTCTGCCGGCCACAGCGGCAAAGATATGCCCTATGCCACAAAGCCGATTAGCAAAAGCAGCGTTCAGAGCGCTTTTCGCAAGGCACTAAAAACCGCCGGTATCAACAAAAAAGCAACGGTGCACAGCTTACGGCATTCATGGGCAACCCATCTTTTGGAAGCCGGCATCAACCTGCGGCTGATCCAGGCCTGGTTGGGCCATTCCAGCCCTGCCACTACCAGTATTTACACACATCTGACGGAAAAAGCAAAAGCCATGGCCATAAAATCCATCGATGAGCTGATGGAAGACCTTTGATGCGCCATGGTCGAGCTGGCGGACATATTCCGCCGCTATGGACCTGATTACATAGACCACTTCGGCAGCCGCATGTTGCCCAGCCACCGCCGGGCATTGCAGGATATCGTCGCATGTCGCACCGAACAGATGGGTGGACATCTGTATTGTTGTGAAAATCCTGACTGCGAACACCTTGTCTATGCATATCATTCATGTGGCAACCGAAGCTGTCCCAAATGCGGCCAGGACAAAACCCAAAAGTGGATAGAAAAACAGCACAATCGGCTGCTGCCGACACATTACTTTCTGGTCACCGTTACGCTGCCCTGTGAGCTGAGGTCCATCGCCCGCTCAAACCAGAAAGTCATCTATAATCTGTTGTTCAAGTCCTCGGCAGCAGCCTTGCAGAAACTGGCCAAAGATCCCAGGTTCGTCGGCGGTGACATCGGCATGATGGGTGGACTGCATACCTGGCAGCGCGATATGGGCTACCATCCCCATGTCCACTTCATCGTGCCCGGTGGTGGACTATCGCCGGACCGCAGCAAATGGCTGCCTTCGGACACTGAATTTTTTGTCCCCGTTGAAGCGCTATCACCTATCTTTCGTGCCAAGTTCCGTGATGCGCTCAAAAAAACGGCTCTCTTCGACGCCGTTGCGGCCAAGGTCTGGCAAAAGCCTTGGGTGGTTCATTGCAAACCTGTTGGCGATGGCAACAGTGCGTTAAAATACCTGGCGCCTTATATCTACAGAGTCGCTATCACCAACAACCGTATAGAAAAGCTCGAAGACGGGCAGGTGAGCTTCCGGTTTAAAAACAGCGACACTGATCAGTGGCAAACAGCCACGATGCCGGCATTTGATTTTATCCATCGGTTCCTGCAACATGTGCTGCCAAAAGGCTTCGTCAAAATCCGCTATTATGGATTTCTATCGCCTAATAAAAGAAACCTGTTGGCTGTTGCCAAATACCTGCTGGGCGCTACCGACGCTTACCCAGAGATCATCGTTACCGTAAAAATTGATCATATCTGCCCAGATTGCGGTGCAAAACTGCGCCGGGTCAAATCGCTGCCAAAATTAACAAGGGCTCCGCCATGAACACGGCTGGATTTTCCCCAATTATTCTACTATTCGATCGGGCCCGTATTTACTCAAAGAGGCCACAGAAATGCTGCGCTCTTTTTTGCCAGAAATCATCACTGTCGCAGAAATCAATACACGAAAAGGCCGTCACCTGGTATGTCAAAGAAAATCTTTACACGCACACCTAATTTCCGTAATATGGACTGACTCCAACGGTAAATACCCACTCCGGGGACACTCACTTTAAAATCCAAATGAAACGCACGGCTTAGTTCAACCGGAATTATGTTTTGGCTTCGCAAAACATCAATTCTTAATTCGTTATGAGCCGGCTGCTCTGCCAGTTAAGCTACAGGTCCATTTCTTTTCATACATGCTTAACCTAAGTGGGTATCCGGATTTTTCTTTAGCAATCAAGCTGTATAAAAATCCGGGAATCGGGCACTTAGATGTCTTCCTGTTCATATGAAAATGTTCAAAAAAAACCCTCGCAGTATGCCTTGGGCAACCGAAAGGGTTTATAAAGAGCACACTGAACGTATGGGTCAGAACATATGTTCCTCCGTTCCTAAAATTCTACCCGAGCAATTGCATCCGGTATCAAACAATGAGGACATACTTCCGCGCGAAGTATTAACGCCCGGGAAACACCATAGCTTAATTGTACTTATATATTGTCTAGATTTAAGCACTTTAATATTCCTTCTCTTCTGATCCTGCTGTCTGAAATTAAAAAACCCCTTTCAGCATGACGGCTAAAAGGGGTCGTTAAACTCATGCTAAAAGAACGTGTCAGGTCATGGCCCCTCCAGGTGCGATACAATTATATCCGCCCCATGTAAGCCATAATAAAGCGGTCTTAAGAACAAACCGCTTGACCAGTTTAAATACTCATGATTGTTAAATTGTTTTGAATTTTTTAAACACATATTTTAAAATCTTTCGTAATAATTTTTGCAATCATATCCTGACTTTTGTGCAAAGTCAATATACGATTTTTATCATTTTAATTTAAAAACGCCTGAAACAAATAGCCCCACTCAGTCATATTTGATTTTACTTCAGCCCCTTTCTGTAATAGTCTAATTTAGTAGAATAAGCGATTGACTAAAGCGTCTAAAGTTAAGGAAGCGCTATGCTCTATCTGTTTTTATAAGATTGACAGCATACCACAATTTTAGCTCATTTTAGTTCATTTTAAATTTTAGCTCATTTACTCACATCAAGATATAAACTTCTGGAGTTATTATATAATATTTTTGCTATGGCAATGTTACAGAGTAGAACTAGGTAGCCTGCATTTCCTAACCCTTTACAACCCCCAGAGGTCTCAATTTAACAATCGGTTGGATCAGATCCTGCTCGGCTTCAATGACTGCATCGATGTTCTTATAGGCCTGAGGCGCTTCACTAAGATCGTACATCCCTTTAGTTTTACCCCGCTTTACTTTACTCCAACGGTCAAACACGATTCCATCCATGGCCCTATCACATTCTTCAGGTATTAATGTCCGTGTCGCCTGCATTCTTCCCATTACACGCCCTGCACCGTGAGAACATGACATAAAGGATTCGATATTTCCGAGACCCTTAACAATATAGGAAGACGTTCCCATAGATCCCGGAATTATGCCGGTTTCATCCTGTTTCGCTGAGGTGGCACCCTTTCTGTGAACCCAAACATCTTTACCAAAATGAGATTCCAGCGCCGCATAATTGTGATGGATATTTACCGGGTCCCCGAATTCAGCCGCTTCATATACAGATTGAAATGCAGCCATAAAGCTCTCCATGATTATTCGTCTGTTTTCTTTGGCGTAATCAAGCGCAAAATTCATATCTTTAATATAATCCTGGCCTTCCTGTGTATTAACCGGTAAAAAAGCCAGATCTTTGTTTGGAATATTTGAATGCCACTTGCGGTTTAATTCAACAGCCCGCCCGTTATAAAATCTGGCAATCACATTCCCCAGGTGCCGGGATCCGGAATGGATCATCAGCCACACATGATTATCATCTCCGGCCTGGATTTCGATAAAATGATTTCCTCCGCCAAGCGTTCCAAGATTTCTGCAGGCAAGGTCCCGAACATGTTCAGAAAACCATTTTCTATCATT
>CAMYLH010000328.1 GCA_947259065.1 uncultured Desulfobacterales bacterium | reverse complement strand
CCATGCTACTGACAGTGCATGATGAATTGGTTTTTGAAGTGCCGCCCGATGAGCTGAAGGTAGTCACCCGGCTGGTCAAAGACATTATGGAAGGCGTCTGGGATCTCAAGGTGCCCCTTAAAATCAACATTGCCCATGGGCATAACTGGGACGAAGCGCATTAAGGCGCCGTCTCATGGATTTTGCTTCTCCCATGGGAATTTGTATCGGATGTCAGGTTTCGAAATTTTCCTTGCCCGCTCAACTGAAGCAATCGATTAAGCGCCGCTCGGGGTCCTTGGCTCCAGCGATAGTTCTCTATTCTCTCTTACCCGGCTTTCCGGTTGACTTCATCGAACCCTTCGCTGTTCTTTCCACAGTGAGGTAAATATCTTTGAAGGTTTCGTGGAAGCTGCTTGGAGAAATCCTGCCGCTTTCAATAAATTTAACAACGATTTCCTTGGTAGTTCTCAGTATTTGTTCATCGATGGTCGCCATCTCACCGCTCCCTTATCCCGCATAATCCGGATTATATTTCTATAATGAATCTGGACTGTTACCAAAAACACCAACTGGTGTCAAGACATTCGGCCCACTGAGCCAAGGTGAACGTTTTTTAAAATAGTAGATCGGGGGGATCTAACCATTTTCTTCCCTCTCTAAATTGATGGTGCATTTTTTCTAGCTGCTGGGCGAGTCTCAAATAGACATACTGACGTTCTGATTGACATCGCGATTTAAATTTCCTATTAGAGTGGAATGACACCATACCGTAAAGACCCGATCCTAGTTTATACACGCCCATGTGCCGGTGCATGGATACTGTTCGCTGTTTTTTTAATTTTCATCGGTTGCGCTACCACAAAGACAGTGGTGAAAAAAACGACCAAAACGGTCGCTCGGACCACCCGGGATATCACCCGCAATATAGTTCTTTCCGATGAGGATTTAAAAAGGAAGGTGGGCATACTCAATTTTGAAAATAAAACCTTGCGGCAAGTCCGAAATTTCCAAAATATTTTTCACAATGGTCTAACTGAATATTTGAACGACCAATGTCCGGCGATTATCCTGTTAAACCCGGCAGCCGATGGACCTCTGAATGCCTTAAAGGAGACGCCCAAATTAAAATCTAATCTTATTGATGGTTATGCCCTGACCATCCTCGGTCGGCAACTCGGACTAAACGCTGTTGTTACCGGCAGCCTCGAAGATATCCGGGTCATCGATGAATTGCAGGGGGTACTATGGACCAAGGACACACAACACCTCGTGCTGGTATTTATCAGGGTGGAAGTTTTTGACACCCGGACGGCCACCAAAATCCTTGATCATACGTTCGACCGCCAGATAGAAATTGACGATACTGAAATACAGATGATTCAGGAAAGTGAAGAAATCAACTTACCAATTTTAAATGAAACCTTGAACCGGTTGCTGACCGATATCGGCGACAGTATTTGCGACGCAATCAGGGATCAGCCCTGGGATGGATACATTATAAAAATTGATGGCGACAGGCATGTCGTCCCCTCGGGAACCGAATTGGGACTTGAGCGTGGTGATATCCTGGAAGTGTTCGACGGCAACAGAATTATGGAAGGGGTCGGCGGTCAGCGCTTTTTCGTTCCGGGATTTAAAATCGGTGAAATAGAGATAGTGGCCATCACCAAGGACAGACTGGAAGCCAAACAGATTTCGGGAGAGGAAATCAAAAAAGGAAGTACGGTGCGGCGGAAGTGACCGCGCGAAAACGTCCAGAATAAAAAATCTATGCCAATTCATTCAGCAGTGAATTCCGATAGGCACCAATCAACTCAACGCCTTCCTCCTCCGATGAGAGATATTTAATCGATTCGCGGAATTTTTTGCTATTCCGCATTCCCCGGGTAAACCAGGATAGGCGGCTGCGCATCATTCTGCAGGCCGCCTCCTCACCAATATAATCCACGGATGCTTTAAAATATTGGGTCATAACGTCGAACTGCCGGCTGAGATCCTCCCGAGCCGGTTCTTCACCGTTGATGCGCGCCAGCACCCGGGAGAAAAATGTGGGATTCCCGATTGCCCTTCTGCCGATCATGACAGCATCACATCCGGTTTCTTCCAGCATTTTCAGTGCATCACGTGCTGAAACGATATCACCGTTACCGATGACAGGCATGCCCACGCTTTTTTTAACAGCTGCAATAATGGACCAATCCGCCAGTCCCCTGAAATGTTGCCCGGCTGTTCGAGGATGGACTGCGATAGCATCCACGCCGCAATCTTGTGCAATCCTTGCGATGTTGAGAGCCTCACGGCCGGATGCATCCCAGCCGCTTCTGATTTTGATGGTCAACGGTATGCGAATGGCTTGGCGCACCGCCTTAAGCAATGCGACCGCCTGATTCGGGGTTTTCATGAGGGCCACACCGGAACCGGTTTTGATCACCTTGCGAACTGAACAACCGAAGTTGATATCGACAATATCGGCTCCTTTGGACTCGACAATAGCAGCCGCCTCAGCCATAATGCCAGGATCCGATCCGAATATCTGAACTGAAATTGGCTTTTCTTCCGGAGCACTGTTCAGCATCTGTTCAGTTTTAGCACATTGGTAAACGAGTCCATTGGCACTAATCATCTCCGAACAGACCAGGCCGCAGCCGGACGTCTTGGCCATCAGGCGAAATGGTAAGTTGGTAATGCCTGCTAATGGAGCAAGAATTACGATATTGTCTAAGGTGAGATTGCCGATTTGCATGGGCTTTCGCCGTTTGTTGTCTGTTGTTGGTTGTCATCCCTTGTGCTTTATATAAAGATATCAACAGCCTTTCTATCATAACAACAGACAACTGACAAGTGACCACGAACGCTTCCGGATTTAGAACCCTCGTCTTGACGCCATCACATATTTTTGTTCAGACGCATACATCTCATCTTCCACCGGGCCCGCAAGCCGGATTCGCATAACAAAACAGACAGTTGTGATAACACGGTTGTAGGCGGTATGATCCAATGTCAGTCGACAGCGTGCATCCGCAACCTGCTTTGACCCGTTGGCCGGTATCTATTTTGAGGGAAAGTCGGCCGCCGAACAATTTCTGTATAAGATCACCGGGTATGCAGGAGCTCCCGCTAAGCGACAAACTGCGGGGCAAAGCCCCCAATAGGTCTTTCTCGCAACAGACAGACAGATGGATGCTTTGGGCGGCAAGTTCCCTTTCCATTCGACGTAGAATTTTAATTTTTTTTTCAGGCTTCGGATCGATGAATGCAAACTCGGGTCGAGTTGAGAGCCGCCTGAGGATTTTGGGGTAGTGGTCCATGAAACTGGTGATGCACCGTACAATTCCAAGCTCAGCGGCCTTCCCGGCGATGTCGGAAAAATCATGCAGATTATCCTGCATCGGGCCCACCCCTGTTTTAAAAAAACAAAGCGGATCAAAACGCCAGTTTATCGTGCCGGGACCAAATCGCCGGCTTAGATGTTCAAGCTGTTCAAGGCGCGTCCTTAGCGGCGGCACATTGGGCTCAAGATCGGTACAATCCGAGTTGATCGTAAAGTTGAAAAAAAGATGATAGCCCTGTTTGAGGAGCTGTTCTCCATAACATTGATCAAGAAACAGTCCGAAATTTTTCGACCAGAATACGATTGTATGGACTGTAGCCGGCGTTGCCGGTACACATGAAACGCGTTGGTTATAGGGGTTTATTACCTCAAAAGATCCCCTTCTAATTTGCCCCATAAACCAAGGCATGTAAAAGGCCGGGATATCGGTTCGTCTGGAAGCAGAAATAATATTCTTGTAGGGCTTTTGGGCGTTCACAGGTTCAAAGTTGGCTTTTAGGGTTACCCTTGTTTCGATGATCTTGCTGGCAGGCTATCAAGTTATTTTCACGCGTTCTGCCCACTCTTCGTGACCTGGAACCGTTTCGGAAGGTCGTAGAGCTCACGAACCAACGGGTCAGATTTGAGGTAATCATAGAAACTCTGAATCCCGAATCCGTGAACGGTTATCTTTTTTCTACTTTTTCTTAAGGTTCTTAAGTGATATGACCTGCGCCTTGCCGACCTCCTTGCCGGGCAGATCGGTCTCGTCCTTCTTGGTAATCAATTCCGGAGATTTCGGCTC
>CAMYLH010000327.1 GCA_947259065.1 uncultured Desulfobacterales bacterium | reverse complement strand
TAAAAGTTGCTCCTGCAGCGCTGCAATGTCTGTTTTACTTTTTTCGATATCATTCTCCAGCTCTGACCGACTGGAGAGGGTCACTGCCAGCTTCTGCTGTAGCTCTGCAACCAGCTCGGTCTTCATTGAGAGCTCGGTCCTGAGCTGCTCTTGGCCCTTTTTTTCCTGATTAAGTGCATTGGTCAAATTCGTAACCTTTTGTTCTGACGCGGAAAGCGTTTGCTCGCGCCTGGCCGCCGCTTCCTCGAGCGCAGCAACACGCTCTTTAGCCCCTTTTAATTCCGCCAAATCGGACTTAAGCGCTTCATTTCGAGATCTCAACTGTTCCAGTTGGGTGTCGGAGGTGGTCTTTTGGGCTTTTAGATCTGATAATTGACCCTGCAGTGCCGCATTCTCGTTTTTGCTTTTTTCAATTTCATTTTCCAGCTTTGATTGACTGGAGAGGGTTATCTCCATCTTTTGCTGTAGCTCTGCGACAAGATTAGCCTTCGTTGAAAGTTCAGCCCTGAGCAGCTCCTGGCTCTTTTTTTCCCGATCAAGCCCATCGGTCAGGTCCGTAACCTTTTGCTCTGACTGGGATAGCGTTTGCTCGCGCCTTGCCGCCAACCCCTCAAGAAGGGCAACTCGTTCTTTCGCCCCTTTTAATTCATTCAGGGCTGCCGCGAACTCTGCGTTACGGGTTATCATCTGGCCCGGTTGGGTATCGGAGGAAGCATTTTGGAGTTTTAAAGCCAATAGCTGATCTCGAAGCACTGCGATTTCCTCTTTTAATTTTTCAATCTCATCCGGCTTTAGAGACGAAGTCTCCAATTTTGAGCCGGTATAAGGTTTGAATGTCTGCCCAAAAAAAGCTTTAAAGTCCCTATAAGGCCTATGATTTTCACCAACAAAATAAAGGTACCCGAAAATGCTCAACAAAATAACCACAAACAGCGGGGGGATATATGCAAGCTTGAGTTTGGCAGGCTTTTCCCGCGCTTTTTTGGCAACTATTGGATATGAATCACCCGGTGTACCGGGTTGTATCCCGGTTCCCGTTTCTGGGATCGATTTTGATGAGGCTCTCAAATCTACTATCGCATCTTCTTTTTGTTGCTTCGGTGTTAAGCAATTTGCTGCACATTCTCTAATTATTTCCGGTTCTATTATTTTTATATCTTTGGCATATCCGGTCAATAAGGCAAGATCACAAATAATATTGATCAGCCGAGGGTTGCCTTCAGAAAAGGAATAGATTTCACGGACTGCTTCCGGACTAAAAATCTTTCTTTCTGAACCGGCAATTTTGAGACGATGGAGGATATATTGCTCCGTTTCAAATTCCAGCAACGGTTCGATTTTATGGTTAATAGCAATTCGCTGCCTCAATGATTTGTTCTTTATTAATATACTGTTAAATTCGTTCTGACCTACAAAAATTATGGTGATCAGTTTTTTATTTGGCTTCTCTATGTTTGAAATGAGCCGCACCTCTTCCAAACGATCCTGATCAAATCTCTGGGCCTCTTCAATAACGAGTACCACTTCTTTATGGTGATCATACGCATCGTTCAGGAAGTGCTTTAAATGGCTGAGGAAATCCCCTTTGGTGCTAAACTTTTTATCCATTTTAAACGCATCCGCCGTTAAATTTAAAAAGTCCAGCTGCTCCAAAGAGGGTTCGGCAACCAGGGCAAAAATAGTATTATCGCCTAAGCTATTGGCCAGTGCATTGATAAGTGTGGTTTTACCGGTGCCGACATCGCCGGTGAGAGAGATAAACCCTTTGTTATCCAAAATGCCATATTTCATGGCGGCAAGCGCTTCTCTATACTTTTTGCCAAGCCAAAGGAATTTCGGATCAGGACTTATTGCAAAAGGCTTCGAGGTCAGATTGTAGTGTTTAAGATACATATTCACCCGCCTATTTAGAAAATACTAAGCAATAATAATGTAGCACCTAATCCTGATAAACCGGAATTGACGATTGAATATCTATTAATCAAGGATATCCTTAACCGCTTTTAAAATTGGATTGATATCAACGGATGGTTTTGGGGTCGCTTCCGGTTTTTTTACAAGATATTTTTTGACACAGTCGTATTGCTCCCATCCTTTCAAGGGAAAATCAAGATCCACGAATTTCCACTTTGGGTGTCCGTTTTCTCTGAGCCAATCCATATTTTCACTAAGGATTTGGCTAAATTTGCCCACATATTCACAATTGGCTCTTCTAAAGTTAAACGACACCAGGACAGCTTTGACAGCAACGGTATTTACGTCCTCAAATTGCCAATGGTATGTTTTCGCCGGAATTTCAGCTATTGGATAAAATTCAGTAATGCTTTTATTTACGATCGGGATCAGGGCAAGCCCATCTCCTTCAGTAACATCCCCTTCGAATAATTTGACTGGAAATCCAGCCACATAGAACATTGCATCGATGTCCCCGGCCTTCAATTGAGCTAAAGCTTCGTCCGTACCAACAGAGACCATCTCAGCGGGCTCTACATCTGAAACTTCAAATAAAAGTTTGGCAGTGAGATAGGTACCACTGCCCTCCTTGCCAACGGCTACCTTTTTGCCCGCTAAATCATCAAAATCCGCCAATTTCCGACGGCCAAGCAAATGGACCTCTTCATTATATAAGGGGAAAATCATCCTTGTTTTCTTTGCAATCTTTTTTAATATGGGGTCGGTGTGAAGCCGGGAAACAAAGGCCAAAACGTCTGACTGTACGATTCCCATCTGGGTATAAGGCCTCTGGTAAACCGCGTAAAGATTTTCAATCGATCCTGTGGAATTGTTTACCCTAAGCCGGATGTCCCTTGATTTTACAAGTTCTTTTAGGTTCAAGCCGAATTGATAATAGGTGCCTTTCTGGCCCCCTGTCATAATGGCCAGATCCATCCCAAAGGAAATTCTTGAAAGGCTGAGCACCATAAGTATTACAAAGCAAAATATCAAAGATTCTTTTTTCATAATATGCCCCCTTTTCCCCCGTGGTTAGCAAAGTTAGCAAAATTAAAAACGTATATTCCTACTTGCCTGCACAACAGAATTATCATCTTCTCCATCTCTCGAAAATGATTCTTTCTGAATCCATATTTCAGACATGGCTGTCTATCGGAAAACCATAATGTATATTTTCAAATATATAGACAAGTCAACGATGTCAAGACTCGATTTCCACCTCTCAATTAATCAACCGGCGAAAGATATCTGAAACTGCTGTTCTTTAGCTTCCAATTTTGTATTGTCTCGTGTATATATAGAGTTTCTAGATTATCGACAAAGCGGGTCGACTATTTCAACTTCACAAAGGATATGCAGAATGTACAATGTAATGATTCGGATAGGAGATGCCGGCAAAAGCAAACGGGCTGTTTTTGAAGATCCTGTTAAGGCGGAAGAATATTTTAATGAGCTCTGCCGGCGCCGCACCGAATATCCAGCTACCGCAATTCTCGCTTATAGAATTCTGGTTAAAAAAAAGTATCGCATCGATAAAGATTTCAAAGGTGAGCGCTTCATACTAAATGAAGATCTGACGCCCTAAGATTTTACCTGTTTGTTTCAGCCAACTGCAGACCCCGGCCAAACTCCGGGGGCGTAGAATAAACTCGCAATAACTGCATGAAAATCTCACCCGGATTTATCATCCCAAGCGTTATCTCAAGTCTGTTGCCGGCCGGCTATGGTTCAATTTGCAAATGAATCAATTTAATCATCAGAGCAAAATCATACACTTTTGCGGATTTAGATAAAGGTAGAGTTCCTGCCCTTCTTCCTGAGGTACATAATGTGGAACCTGCACCCTGATCATCGTTTCCTTAACACTGAAGAAAAAGTACAGAAAGTTCCCCAGGTATGCCTTATGAACAATAGTGCCCTCGAACAGGTTCTTCTCGGTTTGAGGTGGTTCCGAAAATATTTCCACATCCTCGGGACGGATAGATGCATAAACTTTTTCACCGGGTTTTACTGCCTTGCTGTCGGGCATCGTGCACAGCATCTTTTGGCTGAATTCGGTGCGCACATAAACCTCATTAGAATTCGGCACAACCTCAATGACTTCACCTGACATAAAATTCATGGTGCCGATGAAATCGGCGACAAATCGATTGGC
>CAMYLH010000326.1 GCA_947259065.1 uncultured Desulfobacterales bacterium | reverse complement strand
GAGATGGCGATGACAAACTTCCGTTATTAGCAGAAAAAGCTGTTGAAAAGGCCTTGTTAAATCGACAGTTAAGTGAACTTGAATATAGACTTCAAATATAGAGGATCAATACCGAATCACAGTCCCTTAACCACGAAAACAGTTCAGGCCTCCTTGGGTTTTCTCACAGCGACTCATCAGTTGCTATGGCTTTGATTTACCATCATAAGATTTCCACCTTACCGCACCCGATCTGCAACCGGATTGTCGCTTGACACTCAAATCGCAAAATCTTATGTTTCGTTCTATAAATAATAAATACGGCGGGTCCTTTTAGCTCAATAATCTTAAAGTAGGTTTAATCGATTAAAATGAGTTCTTTAAAAATAGTGTCTATAATTTTGACCACAGTGTGGCTTAGCGCTTGCGCCCACACGGGTTCTCCAGATCCAGCCAAAACCGAAAAGGAAAAATCGGCTGAAAACACGAGCCAAAGCCGGACCAAACCCCCGGACACGGCTGAGCCCGGACAGCAAGAATCCCAGGAAAAATCACAAACCGGCCAGACGCCTTCGCAAAATGATACCGGGGCCAAACAGCAGGAAGTCCAGAAAGAATCACAACCCGAGGGGTCACCTTCTCAAGCTGCATCCGGCCCTGGACCGCAAAAAACCGCTGAAAATAAGCTCAAAGGTCAGACATCCCCTTCGGATGCGGCCGACGCCAGGCTGGCGGAAGCCCGCGAAAATTTGAAGACCAGCCGGCAAACAGAAAAACAAATCGCTTCTGAGCTTGAGCAGCTTAAAAAATCCGGTAGTGGCTCGGCTGGGGCTATTAAGGATTATGAGGAGTACCTGTCGCGCGTCCAGGCGATGACCACTGAAAATCGCAAAATTGTGGAGCAGATGGAAGCGGCCTACCAGCGGCATGCCCCGGGCGAAGTCCATTCCAATTCGGCCGCCCCGAGCAATCCGGATAAGATGGTTGATCCGAATATCCCGGAAGAACAAACTGTGGATGAAGTCGCGGCACTGGATAAGGAATTTAATGAATCTCTGGCGAAATTCGATGACAAACTGCTAAAGGAAATGGATGCGATCCAGGCCGAATCGTCTAAAAAATTGCAAGACCTGGCGCAGGAAGCGGCGGATGCCGCCAAACGTCTGCGGGACAAAGGAGTGGATGCGGACGCCTCCGGATCGGAAACATCCGAAACCGGAGATACAGCAGACACTGAAACGGCCTCCAAAGATGGATCTCGCAAAGGCGCTAAAGGTGCGTCCGCAGATGATCGACATCGAACCGATTACGAAGATGATGATATCGTCGCCCGGCAGCTTAGGGAAGCGGCTGAAAATGAAACGGATCCTGAACTTAAGGAAAAACTCTGGAAAGAGTATGAGGATTATAAGAAGAGCAGGTGATATGAAATTTAGTTTCTCTAATCTTACAATAATCACGATTTCTTTGCTCATCATATCCGGTTGTGCCACCTACCAGGCCCAAAAGGTGGGCCCCACCACGATCATGCGCACCCAGGAGGAAATCCCCGAAGATCTGTTGATTGATGTCGGAATTCTTGTTTTTGACGGCAAAGAGATAACGGAAGAAGAAGACGAGGGCACCAATAACGACATCCGTAAAGCCGAAGGTCACTTTATTCCCTATCATCTCAAAAACACCTTGCGCCAGAGCAGCCAATGGGGGGCGGTGCGGGTGATCCCGACCGAAACCAACAGTGTCGATTTGCTGGTAACAGGTGAAATCATCGAATCCAACGGCGAGGTTCTGGGCCTCCAAATCAATGTGACCGATGCCGCCGGCAAAACCTGGCTCTCAAAGAAATATAAAGCGGAAGCCACCCGGCGCTCTTACGCCGACAATCGTTTGGCTGAAAAAGACGCCTTCCAGGACCTCTACAACACGATTGCCAATGATATGGCTAAATTTAAGCAGGAACTGAGCCCGGAGGAAATCAGAAAAATACGCACCACAGCCAAATTAAAATTTGCCGGGGAATTTGCGCCGGAGGCATTCGGCGGGTATTTGGAAAAAGAAAAGAAGGATATCATTACCATCAAGCGGTTGCCCGCCGACGATGACCCCATGATGGAACGTTTGCTTAAAATACGCGAGCGCGAATACATGTATGTCGACACGCTCAATGAGCAATATGATCAATTTTACAATGAGATGTGGCCTTCCTACGAAAATTGGCGCAACCTCAACATGACCGAGCGCCGGGCCATGAAGGAAATTAAGAAAAGGGCGCTAACCAGACAGCTGATCGGAGCGCTGTTGATCGCAGGCGCCATTGCGGCCGGATCGATTGATTCGATCAATACCGGCGCTCTACAAGCCGGTATGATCATCATCGGCGGCCAGGTGATTATCAGCGGTTTCAATATCTCCCAAGAAGCTGAAATCCATGAGGCGGCCATCGAAGAACTCAGCGAATCGTTCGGCAGTGAGATGAAGCCGATCGTTATGGAATTCGAAGGCAAACAATATGAGCTCACCGGTTCGGCGGAGGAACAATTTAAACAGTGGCGGGAGTTGTTGCGAAAAATCTATTATGCCGAAACCGGTTTCTACCCGGACCCAACGACCAATGACGAACAAGAAACAGCGAATGACGAATGACGGAATTCAGACCACGTTGAAATGATATCTGTATTAAGTAACCAGTAACCAGCATCTAGTGACCAGTAACCAGCAATCAGCATCCAGTAACCAGCATCCAGTACCCTTGAACACCTATGAAAGATGTGCCCGCCCAACCCATCGCGGAGACCATCACGCCGCTGCGTACGATTAAAAAAAAGGCCGGGTCTGATCGCGATAGATTCAAACTCCGGTATCGGCTTAAGGGCTTGACGGTCGTCTGTGCCTTCATCTTGCTGATCATCGGCGGCGGTTGGCTGTTGGTTTTCCTTTCAAAAAAGTCTTTTCTACCCGAAGACATTGCAAATACGCCATCGCCGGTTGAAGCAGTCAGGTCGGAAAAGACTATCGAACCTCCTCCAGAGCCACCGCCGGGCGCGGACTCCGCACAGCTTGAGTTGGAAAAAACCGGGGCCGAACAAAATCTGGCAAAATACCTGGAGGCCAAAGGCGAGTTGGATCAGATAGCCGCATCGGAGTGGGGAGAAGAATCTTACCTGGAAATGACAGAGCTGGGGCGGCAAGCGGATGCCCGTTTCATGGAGAAGCAGTATGCCCCGGCATCCGAACTGTATAACCGGGCTACAATCCTGGCCGCAGAACTGGCCGATCGGACCATGGACGCATTCGGCCGCCTGCTGGCTGAAGGCCAGAAGGCACTTGATGATGGAAACGGCACCATTGCCCAACACAATTTCTCCGTGGCATTGAAGATTGCACCTGACGATGCCGTTGCCCAACAGGGATTGAAACGAGCCGAAACCATTGAAACGGTGATGCAGCTGATTGGCTCGGGGCAACAACATGAGGCAAACAGCGCTTTGTCTCTTGCCCGGTCCGATTACAGCAAGGCCCTGGAAATCGATTCCCGTTCCGAAAAAGCGCGCCTGGGCTTAAACCGCATCAACACGCTGATTAAAGAGGAGCAATTTCAACAATCGATGTCCGGGGGGCTGGCGGCTTTTCACCGCAAGGATTATAAATCCGCCCGCACCCGGCTGTTGAAAGCGAGGTCCCTAAAACCGGGATCGCGCGAGGTATCCGATGCCCTTTTCCAGGTGGACCAGGCCATTCGGATGTCCGGCATTGATAGCCTTCGGCTGGCGGCACAAACGGCTGAACGATCCGAAGATTGGCAAAAAGCACTGAAATCCTACCTGGCAGTCCTTGACATCGATAAAAACCTTCAATTTGCCGTCCGCGGAAAAGAGCGGGCCCTTGAACAGATTCATATCGCCAAACGGTTGCATTTCTTTCTAACGAAGCCGCAAGTTTTGGAGTCGGAAAGCCAACTCAAAAATGCGATCCTTTTGGTCATGGAGGCCGGGGAGATAAACCCCCGCGGCCCAATGCTGAACGCTCGTATAAAAAAACTGGAACATCTGGTTGAGGTTGCACAAACTCCGTTGAAAATCACCATCGAGTCGGATAATCTCACCCGGGTGGCCGTTTACAGGGTAGGTAAATTAGGTCGGTTTTCAGTGCACCAACTTGAACTGCGCCCGGGCACCTACACCGTCGTGGGGACCCGTGACGGCTATCAGGATGTCCGGCAGAAGATCGTGGTAAAACCCGGATTGCAATCATTGCGCATCACCGTCAAATGCAAGGTTAAAATTTGAAGACCAAACCCGGAACCAATTACGGCACCGCTGCATCGGTGGAGATCAAACCGGTTTCTTTTCGTCCCGGCCGCGGCCACCGGCCCCGGAAATCATCCGCCCGCCTGAAGTGGCTGATCGGTGGCGTCCTTGCGACGGTTCTCATTTTGCTTTGTGCCGCGGCATGGTTTGTATTTACGGCCCGGCAAGTGGTGATTCGAATTGACCCCCAACCGGAAGAGATTTCAATCGAGGGCGGCATTGCGGCGCCCAAAATCGGCGCCTATTACCTGCTGCGCCCCGGTGAATATACCCTTAAGGCAGCCAGGCAGTGTTTTAAACGGCTCAACAAGCGGTTTGTGATCGGCGATGACAAAAGCCAGGAACTGAAATTTTCAATGGTAAAAACTCCGGGGCGATTGTCGTTTCAAGCCCACCGGGCGGATAGACCGTCTATTATTCTTGAGGGAGCCCGGCTGTATATTGACGGGCGAGAAATTGAAAAAGCACCGATCGCAGATCTGGAGGTAAATCCAGGTCGACACAACCTAGAAATGCGCGCCCAGAATTACCAGGATTTGCGCAAAGAAATAGAGGTAGAGGGCTGCGGTATCCATCAGCAATTTGATTATGCCATGATCCCGGCATGGTCGGACATTACCATCGATTCCATTCCCGGCAACGCAACTGTGCTGATCGACGGGAAACCAGTCGGCAGCACACCCTTAACGGTCGAACTGCTTGCCGGCGACCATGATATCGAGCTGAAGGCCGAGCGTTACAAATCATGGCGCACCCGTCTGGCAGTGGAGGCCAATCACCCCCAGGTGCTGGATCCCGTCCCGTTGCAACCGGCCGACGGCACTTTGACGGTGCAAACGAATCCAGCCGGTGCCAATGTCATGCTTTCAAACACCTTCGCCGGTCGCAGCCCGACGAAACTAAGCCTGCCTGCGGACACACCCCAATTGATCCAACTGTCCAAGGCAGGATACGAGACCGAGAACCGCGAAGTCAGCGTAAGCAGTGCCGCATCCAAAACGCTCTCCGTCAAGTTAAAACCCAAACTGGGCACCATTCATCTGGTGGTGGCACCGGCTGATGCGGAAATTGTTGTAGACGGCAAGCCAATCGGCAGAGTGCCGCGGCAGTTGCGTCTGGTTGCCGTCGAGCACCAGTTGGAAATAAAGAAAAAGGGTTATCAACCGTACCGCACCCGCATTACGCCCCGCCCGGGTTTTCCCCAGGAAATCGCCGTCACGCTAATCAAACAGACGGCCGCTGGAAAGACCACGGCCAACATCATCACCACCAAAACCGGTTATGAACTCAAACTGATTCAGCCCCGGTCCTTTACGATGGGATCATCGCGCCGGGAACAGGGTCGTCGCTCAAATGAGACGTTGCGCAGCGTCAAGCTGCAGCGCCCGTTTTATATGGGCGTCCGGGAAGTCACC
>CAMYLH010000325.1 GCA_947259065.1 uncultured Desulfobacterales bacterium | reverse complement strand
CTGTTCAGAATTCGTCCAAAATCCCCCCTCTCCCCCCGGGCAATCCATTGTAGCTTTAAGAATCAACCGTACATTATGCAGTTGGCATGTTCTGAAGTATGTGATAGTTAGGTTGAGCGGTTCAGCCTTCCCTGGCCTCCGGCTCGTAGCCTACGCCTCGGAGAGTGCGACTTACTAGATCATATTACGGCCCGTGTCAGGTTCCCAGATATGAATCTGAATAATTGAGCAACGTAAATTCAGGTCTGGGCCAGGGGGTTCACGGTTCCCAGTTAAAATGCCCTAGCGGGTCTCTACCGATCGTATAACGCGTCAATCGGATCGCAATACATGTTTCACCCAATAGGTGAAAGAGACCAATCCAAATCATGGGGTATAAAGTTTAGGATATCAGTATTTTATAACCTTTGAGCTTTGAACCCTGCGTGTGGAGTCGACTTGTCCCGTCGTAGCTCGGAGAGCGAAGTCGGAAGCCCGGAGGGCGGAGTCCCAAACCTGGAACCGATCATTTGTGATCTCTGGTCTTTATGGTATAGTTATAACTGACCAATATAGGAAAAAGAATATCACCCCATGACGACACTGTATTTGAAAGATCTGGAAAAATCCTATTCCAATAGACGGGTGGTCAATTCCGTCAGCCTGAATGTCAGAAGCGGTGAGGTCGTCGGACTGCTGGGGCCCAACGGTGCCGGCAAAACCACCACATTCTATATGACCATCGGATTGGTTCGGCCCGATAAGGGTAAAGTGCTGCTTGACGACGAAGATATTACTGATATGCCCATGTACCAGAGGGCCCGTAAAGGCGTCGGCTATCTTCCTCAGGAGACGTCGATATTCCGTAAGCTGACGGTCAAACAGAATTTAATGGCAATTCTTGAAATACTCCCCATTAATTCAGCCGAGCGCAGTCACCGTGCCGAGATGCTTCTGGAAGAACTGGGCATAAAGCACTTGCAAAAACAGAAGGCCAATGTCCTGTCAGGCGGTGAAAAACGTCGCCTCGAAATATCCCGTGCGCTAGCCACCAACCCTTCTTTCATACTGCTGGATGAGCCCTTCGCCGGCATCGACCCGCTGGCCGTCAATGACATAAAAAATATTATCGGCCACCTCAAACGACGAGGTATTGGCGTGCTCATCTCCGATCACAATGTCAGAGAAACCCTCGGCGCCTGTGACAATGCGTACATCCTGGTTGACGGCCAGGTTCTTGAATGCGGTCCCCCCGATCAGATTGCGGCCAGCCAGGCGGTCGCTCAGGCTTACCTGGGTGACGAATTCAAATTGTAACATCACACCGGCAAAATGAATAAAAAAGGCACGCCCAAACCGGTATCAGGCGCACCTATTTCCAAATCGTATTTGGTTCACTAAACGGTCGTGACGTTCACCGCTGCAGGTCCTTTCGCGCCCTGCTCGATGTCAAAGGTAACCCGGTCACCTTCCTGCAAAGTTTTGAACCCCGTTCCGTTGATGCCGGAATGATGCACGAATACATCCGGGCCTTCCTCTTGCTCGATAAAACCATAACCCTTGCGTTCATTGAACCATTTTACTACACCATCGGCCATTGTGGCACCCTCCTTCAAAAAGATTTCTCATAGTCCCATACTTCAGGATGCCGCACGGACAAATGAATATTTCCTTCAGAATGAAACCGGTCGTAAATATAAGACGAACCTTTAATGATTGGACTGATCATACCTTTTTTTCTGGCAAAATCAAGTGATTTATTTTAAAATTTTTCAAATGGCTAGGAGATCGGAGAATTGTGATGGGTGGCTTCACCTCAAACCTGAACCGTTGATTCGTGGACCCGAAGACTTAAGGATGGAAAAATTTGCAGATAGCGCCGGCCCCGGGTTTGATTCTCACAACACCAGCGATTGAATGAACTCCAGCAGTTGGTTGAGATTCTGGCAGGGACGCACTTCGCTGCAGCAAGCCTGATAGGCACGCATCTCGCTGTCACCGGTGTACCAGAACTGCCGGGTTTCCGGGTTCAGCCAGATGACCCGACGACATCTTTCCCGCATTTCATCCAGCAGTTGTTCTTCAGGATTGCTGTAATTGGATCGGCCGTCGCCGATAATGATCAGGGTGGTCTTCTTGTTGAGAATATCCAGGTAATCTTTTTTAAATTGACGGAAGGTCAGTCCGTAATCGGTGGCCGCGTTGTATGCGATATTCGCTTCTTTCAGGACCTTGTCAATGGCCTGGTTAACCTCACAATCTTTAAAAATCCCGGTGACTTCATCCAAGCCGGCCACGAAGACAAAACTGCGTACCTGGGTAAAACAGTCTTGCAGGGAGTAGAGCATGTTCAGCATAAATCTGGCAGCCGACCAGACCGAGCCGGAAACATCGCACAGGGTGACAATTTTGGCCTTTCGCGGCGGATGTTTACGAAAATATAGCTCTACCGGAATACCCTGATAAGCGGCCGCCCGGCGCAGCGTTTTTTTAATATCAAGGGCGCCCCTGTTTTTGGCAGCATACCTCCGGCTGATGGTGTCTTTGAGCTTACGAACGAATTGATCGATCGCCTCACGCATTGCTGCGACTTCTTTTTTGGTAAGGGAAGCAAAATGGATTTCACCCAAGCGGTCCAGGTGTTGTTGATGCGAGGATGGCTTTTTGCTGTCGTCCTCAAAGGGTCGGTTTTGCCGGGCAAGCAACCTGCGGGCGCTGGCCAGCCGAGCGTCGAAAAGTTCTTTCAAATCACGGCGAATTTCCCATTGCATCCCTTCCCGTTGATCGGTAATAAATTGCATCAGCGCATCTTCCGCGGCATTGATCTGCAGCATCAGCTCAAGGCGCTGAATCATCGGCCCCAAATTGGACCCCATGCCTCCACCTTGGCCGTTTCCCGCTATGGAACCTTGCTGCATCTGCTCCAAGAACGGCAGCGGATCCCCGTTTAGAAAGTCAAGCACCGCCGGGTAGGTTTCATCGCCGTTTTGTTGGGCGGCAATGGTCGACAAGGCTTGTTGAATCTGTTCGGAAAGAGGGTCCGCATGTGAGATGCTCGATTCCTGGCGCAGTTCGTGGAAAAACAGATCATATAGCCGATCGAAATGAAATTGCTCCCGCCGGCTTTTAGCAAAATTGGCCCGCAATACTGACGCAAACTGCTTCTCATCCAGCAGATCCACCAGCTCTAGCTGATTGAGGCAGTCGAGCACTTCAGAGGTTGAGATCCTGAGCCCCGCCGTGCGGGAACAAGATACGAATTTTAGTACCAGATTAACCATGAAATCAATTCATTACTTTGCTCAGGTTAAAAAGAAAATCAACCATACTAACGCTTTAAATCTCAAATCCCAAAAACCAAATTACAAATAAATCTCAAATATCAATTACCAATGACCAAAACAATTGTTTGGTTCGCCGAGGGCGGATTGGTCATTGTAATTTGTTTGGAATTTTTGATTTGTGATTTGGAATTTATTCCCCCCTGAACCGACTTTATTAAGCCCAAAAAAAGTAGAACACTATACGCCAAATGATCCTCAATTGAGGATCTTCTCCATTTTCTCCATCACCTGCCCCACATCAGCCCGGTACTTGCAAATTACATTGAGGGTGTCGGCGACGATCTCGGGGGATAAATCTTCAACTTGCAGCGCCAGCAAAGATTGTGCCCAGTCCAGGGTTTCGGAAATGCAAGGTTTCTTTTTCAAATCCATCTTGCGAATATTGCGGATGGTGTCAACCAGGCGCCGGGCCAGTTGATCATTGATTTGAGGAATCTTCAGTTTAACGATTTCCATTTCAAGCTCGCGCTCCGGATAGTCGATGTAAAGGTGGATGCACCTTCGTTTGAGGGCATCGCTCATGTCCCGCGAATCATTGGAAGTTAAAAAAACGAAGGGAATATTCGATGCTTTGCGGGTTCCCAGCTCCGGGATGGATATTTGAAAATCACTTAATACCTCCAGTAAAAAGGCTTCAAACTCGGGATCGGATTTATCGACTTCATCGACGAGAAGCACCACGGGAGATTCAGCGCTGATGGCTTGCAGCAGAGGACGGGGCTGAAGGAAGCGCTCCGAGAAAAAGGCATCCTCCTGGGATGCAATCCGGTCCACGGCATCCGACAGGG
>CAMYLH010000324.1 GCA_947259065.1 uncultured Desulfobacterales bacterium | reverse complement strand
CCTGGATTAAACAGCGAACCGCAGAATATCGAACCGCAGAATTACGAAGGGTAGTTTCGCTCTCCGAGGCGTAGGCACTAAAACCCCTACGAGCCGGAGGCTCCGCTCAGCCGTTTTTAAAATAGACAGTATACCTTCCTTCGACATTCGACATTCATTATTCGATATTCGATATTCGCTTTTCCAAAGTTTCTGTTTCGATTAGACCGGCCGTTTTTTTTGGCCGGCGGCGGGGCTGAACCCTGAACCACAAAACCTAGTTCAACTTTCGTGTTTTTTTCGTGGGTTTGGTGGCTAATATCATCAATTGGACAGTTAAATAAGCAGAAACTATTGCTCTCGATGATCGAGAAGTCTCAGCAAGGGTCCAGATGAAACTATATAGTACACACTGCTGTTTTTCCCGGGGTCGCCGCCGCCCATGATTTTGTGACTGCTGACTAGTTTTACGGTAACCAGGGTTGTCAGCGGCTTTTTGGTTGCCTTGGCCTCGCGGTATTGTTCCTCTGAAATTTTACCTTTCTCATCGAAGGCCCAATAGATTGTCTTCTCATGGGCCATAACCGTGGGGTCTGCGAAATCAAAAAACAGCGTGCCCACCAATTCGCGTATTTCCTCCCTGGACACCGGTTCGTAGCGTTCGTATAAAATGAGGACTCTGTCCGTAGCCTTGTCGGCCACAATGTATAGATTGTTGTCTTTGAATTTGTAAGTTCCCGGGCTGGTATTTTCCTCGGCGTTGCCTTGCGCTATTTTTTTTTGTTTGTCGGTCAGCACTTTTCCCAGGGTGTAATCGCTACGGTGAATATTCAATTTTTCGACCCGGTTAAATAGATCGGCAAATTCATCTGCGCGGGAAGTGCAGGTAACTGCGATAAACAAAATACCGACTGCCATAATGGTCGAGAAGGATTTGATTTGCTCCATAAAACTTTAAAATCCCTAAGAATTCACCGCAGAGACCCAAAGGACGCTGAGGGTAAATAATTATTCTGGTTGTCCAGAAAAAACATCTCTGCGTCCTCCGCGCCTCCGCCTGCCCAATGAAATCTCTGTTGCCCTTATTTCATCGGGGCGGTGAACTATTACGAAAATAGATGAATAGCTCATAAAACATCCGGCAGGAGCACCTTGTCAAGCACCCCTGCCGGTTTTGATAGTCTTGCTTGGTTCCAACATCGGCCGTGGCTTATTCGTAGGTTGGGTTGAGCATCCCGATATCTTTTGTTGGGTTTCGTTCCTCTACCCAACCTACTTGCCGGCCATTTTTGTGTTATCAGCGCAACCCAACAAAATGGCCGAAGATAGAATTATGCCCTGATTGTCTAACTTTGATGGCTTCGTAAAAAGTGAGAATTAATTTCATAGCCGATATGAGATTATACTCATAACTGGCTGCAGATTGGCTCGATATATTCCAGGTGACTGCGAAACGTCACAAAATGCTCTTTGAAAAATAAAAAATAGCCCGCCGCAGGGCTTTAGGCCTCACAGAGACCTTCTACCGGCATCATTTTCGCTGCTCTGAACGCAGCAGCCCTGAAGATGTTTACTCCTAAGGCCTTTAA
Source organism: uncultured Desulfobacterales bacterium (assembly GCA_947259065.1). Taxonomy (GTDB): domain Bacteria; phylum Desulfobacterota; class Desulfobacteria; order Desulfobacterales; family JAFDCJ01; genus JAFDCJ01. The sequence goes on along the minus strand of CAMYLH010000324.1, from coordinate 2,553 downwards.
GGTTGCACAATACTTCACTGCTTTCAGGCCCCGCACTCGAAGGTGTTTGACACCGGTTCTTCTGTCGTATTCAGACATGGTTGCTTCAACACCTGCGCGCCACCTGTAACGGTCTTTGAACCTGTCGGACTTTTCATATATTCTGCGCTTTGCTATGCGCATCTGTTTATCCGTGACGCGAAGGTAGTAATATTTTTTGCCCTTGTCCACTGGGCATTTCGATAAATTAGGGCAGTTGCGGCAATCATGTGCGGCAAAACCGATGCTCACTCTTTTTCCATTTTTGATTTTTGCAGGGACGTTACCCTGAGGGCAAGCAACCACTTCACCTTCATCAGAAAGCTGAAAATCAGCAAGGCTCAGCTTGTCTTTATCGACCGAACCCATGGTCGGAGCAATCAGCTCTACACCATGTTCTTTTGCTCGCTCACAATTGTCATCACTACCGTAAAGCGAGTCGGCTGTTAACTCTTTGGGTTTTAGATTCTGTCTTTGTGTTGACTCAATGGCAGGGATAAGGGCATTGGCATCACTATTATGAGCAGGTTCAACTTCCACATGTGTGATCAAGTCAAGCGTTTCTTCTTTCTTTTGTTCATCATCACAGAAAGTTTCCTGGACTTGAACCTGGTAGCCTTGCCCTTTGTGACCGCTGTAGGTCGCATCGGGGTCAGAAGGATTTTGAAGAGAATCTGAAGCAATCTCTTTGGGCTTTTTTAGTTCAACCGGATTGTCTTTATCATCGGTTAAATTGCAGTGCTCTTTGAGAACCCTTTCAAGCAGTTTGTAGCTATACATAGCCGCCACTTCGCCGATGGCTTTAAACTGCTGTACCAGATCAAAAAGGTGCCTGCTGACCTCTGCGAGCGTTTTTTTCGACTCAGATGGCTTGACTCTCGAAAAGCATCCGAGACCCTTTTGGGTAAGATATCTATCGACAACTTTTTCATCTATCGTGTCAAATTGCTCTTGGTTGCCTCGTTTCAAATTTACTAGAAACGTATGAATGCTTTGGGAAAAGATGCCGATTCGACCCAGACGCCGCATGTTGGATTTGATATGCACCGAATCGATGCGCTGTTGGTCGATATTGACGTTAAAAGCTTGCGCCAGCTTGGCTGTGCCGGCATTGAAAATGTCGTGCTCAAGATCGTTTTGTGCAACGATGTTTCGATTATTCCATAATGTTTTTAGTGAAATGTATTTGGCACTATCCGACTCTTCACTGATATTCAGTGAATAATGCCATTGGATATTAAAGGCGTATTGTTGTACTGTTTCTTCGTCGGTGAGATCGAAAGTTTGCTGAAGAATAAGAGCGCCCAGCATGGAATAAAGTTCCTTGGTCGGTCGGCCAAATGTAGCGTTAAAATACTTGCTGACCTTATTGACAGGAATTGAAGGCAGGATGTGCTCCCGAAAAAGACCCGGCCATCCGGCGTCAAGCATCTGCCGTCTTTTGGGCGTAACAAAAGCCCAAGGATCGAAAATGTTAAGCTGATTCGGATTATTCACTTTGATCATGATTTTGCCTTTAACCTTCTGTAATTTTATAGTTTTCCTATCACATAGCAGAAGATTAAGCAAGAAGTACTTTGTCTGTTTTTAATGTTTTTTCAATTAGATAGACCATTATCGACTTTTTACGGTTTTTTCATTACTAATCAGTTTTTAGATCGAGGAATAGAAGAATCGGAGCTTATTGAGGATACTGATGATGTCAAAAAGCTAATTGATATGATAATTGAGGGAATCGATTCTTTGAACCATGAAAAAATGAAAAACAAATTATTACAACATAAGGAATCATCTATTCCTTTAATTATTAATGGGTTAAAGAAGCCAAAAAGCTCTCGATATGTGGAAATAGCTGTAAAAATAATACACGCTTCAGGAACAGACTATTCAAGACAAATTTTTGAAATAATTGAAAATAATCAAATTACTCCTTATGCAGTATCATTGCTTTGTATGTTATTGGGCTTAATAGAAATGAGAGAACGGAAAAGAGAAGAATTATCAAAAAATCAAAACATAACTATGGGATGAACTCGGATTTTAAAAAGCTGCCGCTTTTTAAAACTGGCTCTCCCAAGCGTTAAACATACCTGCTATGTATATGTAACTCATTGGAATTTATTTTTATATTCCTATCATATCTTATGCGTCAGATTGGAAGTTACTGAAGCAATTTAAAGTTTGAAATTTGCTTGATTTTTATCTGGTTACATTCTATATTTACCTATAAATTTATTTTTTAACTATTCTAATTTACCTTCATTTTTATCATGCTATGCAGTAAATAATCAATATAATGAAACGAGAGCTTGATAATTTTTTAATTCAATGGTCCCAAAAAAAACAGCGCAAACCGCTGCTCCTCAGGGGAGCCCGGCAAACCGGTAAATCCTATGCCGTTGAAAAATTGGCAAAATCCTTTCCTTACTTTGTTAGCATCAATTTTGAAAAAAATCCTTCTTTGGGGAAACTTTTTATTCAGGATCTTGAACCGCAAAGAATTATCCGCGAAATAGAGGCGATTTTCGAAAAGAA
>CAMYLH010000323.1 GCA_947259065.1 uncultured Desulfobacterales bacterium | reverse complement strand
TTCTGCCTTCCGACCTCGATGCAGATCGTCGCGGCGTGATTATGCAGGTTTGCTACCAACACTTCGCGGATCAGCTGGTAGAAGTGGCCGTCTTCCTCCGTGACTGCCTTAACCTTTGCGGCAAACGGGCCAACCAACCCGTATGCCAGAAAGACCCCGAGGAAGGTTCCGACGAGCGCCCCGCCAATCAGCCTTCCGAGAATTTCCGGGGGCTGATCGATCGAACCCATGGTTTTTATTACGCCCAGAACCGCGGCGACAATTCCGAGCGCCGGAAGGCCATCAGCAACGGTTTGCAATGCATGACTGGAATGAAGCGCATGATGTAGGTTGGTTTCAATGCGCTTTTCGAGCACTTCCTCCACCTGGTGAGGGTCGTCATAATTCATCGACGCAGAACGCAACGTGTCGCAAATCAGTTCAGTAGCTTCGCGATCCCGTTGGATCTTGGGGTACTTTGAAAAGATATCGGATTTCTCCGGCGCTTCGATGTGCGGCTCGATCTCGACCGGATTTCGCCGGGCCACCCTTATCAAAGCGAACAGCAGGCAAAGCAGATCCCGATAATCTTCCGGCCGCCATTTTGGTCCCTTAAAGACTTTTCCGACATCCTTTGCTGTCTGCTTGACGGCCGAGAAGTCATTGCTGATCAAAAACGCACCAATCGCAGCGCCTCCGATCATTGTAAGCATACTTGGAACTTCATGGATGCCAAAGATCGGAAGGTAGACCCAAAGAACACCCCCAACCACTTCGACCATCGACAATAGGGTCAGCTCGGCTGCCGGCAAGAATTTGGCGCCTGTGGCAAATAAGATCAAGCCGAAACCGACAATCAACCCATGCAGCATGCTCAGGTAAACGTTGCGAAGCGGCATTGCAACCGTGCTGTTTTGTGAGAGAAGTATCATCGTCGTGAATACGACACAAATTACACCGGCCAGTGCAATGGTTGCAAATTGCGGTGTTTCTTTTCGCCAGCGGAGGCTTACCGAGAAAACGGCGAAGCCTGTTGCCGAAATTAAGGCGATGACGTTACCCAAAAAATTGCCTTTCTCCAATCCCTCCAAGACCATAGTGAGAATTCCTGCTAACGCAATAACCATTGCCGCCCAGGTCAGCTGCCGCACTTTCTCTTTTAGAAATACAATGCCGAGAAATGCAGCTACAAACGGTGTCGTAGCCAGCATGAACAGAGAATTTGCAGCGGTTGTCAAGGTAATCGACCATATGAACCCGATAAAAGCGGCCACAAGCCCGCAGGCCCCAAGCAACCCGGAAGCTCCATTGCGCCTGAAACTTGTTATAAAGGTTTTGCCTTCTTTCAAGATTAAATAAATGAAAAGAACGATCGCGATCGTCAGTCCCCGGTAAAACAAATATTGCCACTGATAATTTCGGGCCTCTACCATGTAACGAATGATCAGAGCTCCAAATGACCAAAGCGTTCCGGCAAAACAAACCAGAAAAAAGCCTTTCAGATGATTCATATCGCTATAATCCGCTTCAAACACCTTGACTTTAATTGGATACAACTTACCTTAACCTGATTCAGATGGGGCAGCAGGAAAATGGCCGGCTCATCGAAGATGAGCCTGAATTCCCATTGAGTTCAACCTACTTTGAGATGAGGTTACCATGAGCATCAAGAAACAATATCTAAAAACCAAACCGGTTTGCAAAGTCACATTTCGGATCTCTGAAGAAATAGGACATTCAGCCGGAACCGCACATGTGGTCGGCGAATTTAACAACTGGGATTTTTTCTCAACTCCTATGAAAAAACTAAAAAAAGGGGCGTTTACGGCAACCTTGAATCTGGAGAAAGGGCGGGAATACCAGTTTCGCTACTTGCTGGACAAAAAGAACTGGAAAAATGATGCCAAAGCGGACAGATTTGAGCCGACACCATTTGGAGACAGTGAGAATTCGGTTATCACCCTATAATTGTGTGGCCCTTCAGGACTGGAGCGCCATTTTGTCATAAACCGAGTTATCTTACCTTCATCGAAGCCGCTCCTACGAGTTAAAAATCATATCCTTGCGATAAAGTATTGCTGTAGTATCAATTCGGGTCCGAAAAGGGTCGGCGGCCGATTCCTTTGCGCTAATTCGCAGCTGCAGCCAACCGGTAATGACTGTCCACCGCTACAATATCAGGTTGGCCGGTCAGCTTGGCGTAGATGATCCGACCCATAAAGATCTGTCTGCCGTCGGCGGAGGTTGGAATCTGGTCTTCGGTCTTGAGCTCGACAGCCCGGGAGCTGGTGCCTGCGGCCCAGGCCAGAGCTCTGACCATGCGAGCCAGTTCCTCCCGTGCAAAGTCATCGGCCTCGTTGAATTTTTGAAAATGCCTGGCACCGGCCAGCCCTTCGATCAGGAATCCGCCTTCCTGATTGGGTATAATGCGCAGGTGGCGTTTTATCACCACATTGCTGGTGATGGCGCCAATGGCGTTGGCGACATCCGCATCCCGGGGTAATACCGCTTTGGCGCCCAGGGCTTCGGCGGCCCGTGGCAGGAAAAAGTGGATCGGTGCACCGATGCCGACCACCGGCCGCTTCAGATCAATGCGGACGGCATACTGATCGCTCCCGCCCGAAAGCAGATTTTTAACCAGGGTCCGGCATACCGGACAGGTGTGCAGCATTTCGGGATCGGTTTCCTCATCCAGCTGTCTCTTCAACAGCTCCAGGGTCAGGCGTTCAACGCCCATGTCTAAAAGGTGCTCAGCCATGTCGACGATATCCATTTTTGTCAAGCGGGAGAACATCCGGCAGTAGCTTTCGGCGGATTTTTTGCTCCACCGATCGAACCGGTCCGTCACGTGTAAAAGATCGGTTAGCGTCAACCCGCACCGCTGGATGATGAAACTTTCCTCCAGTCGTTCGAGTTTAAGGCTTTTTTCGAACAAAACCCCGGTTCGTTTGATTAGCTCGTCGATGGAAAACGGCCGGGATTTCAGGAAGGTTAGGATTTTTTCCTCCTGGGGCGTCAAGGTCAGGTCGTCCAGCGAACCGGTCAAGGCCAGAATCTGCATATCCCGGGTGGATAGGGCATGCCGATCCAAATGCATGTCGAGAAATTTCAGAGCACTGTCTGTGCCCGGGTAAGTTGCACCCAACCAGGCAATGGGCGCCACCCGACGGGGCCCGATGTAGAATTGTCCTTTATGCCATTGGATCAGGCTGTCACCGCCCAGGCCGACGGTGCGGATTTCCAGGGCCTTCACGTGGGTCTTGTGACCGCCTATTTTGGATCCGGTCACGCAGACGCTGACCATACCGTCTGCCAGGGCCGCCGTATCCGTAGTCGTGCCGCCCATGTCAACGACCAGCGCGCTTTTCAATCCCGTCAGATGTCGCGCCCCGGCGACACTTGCCGCCGGCCCCGACAAAATGGTCTCTACCGGTCGTTCCTTGGCCATTTCTGCACTCATCAGGGTTCCATCACCTTTCACGACTACGATGGGAGCAATAATACCCAGCTTTTCGAGCACCTTCTCCAAATCCAGCAGCAATTTTGCCAGTTTGGGGATGATGCGGGCATTCAACATGGCGGTGTGTGCGCGGGTTTTGAAGTTCAGAATATCCGACAGCTCGTGACCGCAGGTAACGAACAGTCCGGTCTCTTCACGAATAATCCGTTTGATCTTCAGCTCATGGGCAGGGTTAATCGCACCGGCGTATCCGGACACGGCAAAGGCCCTGACCTCATCTTTTGCGACCATCCGTCGCACGATGCTTTTGACCTCCTTTTCGTCCACCGGACTGATTTCTTTGCCCGTGATTTCAAGCTGTCCCGAAATCACGGCTTTGGGTTCGTATGGAATATCTTGCGGTGCGAAACGTCCATAGGGCGGCATGATAATCATACCGACCTTCTGACCCTCGCCCTCTACAATGGCGTTGGTTGCCAGGGTGGTCGACAAGGATACCATCTCAACCTGGCGCAGCCTTTCCTGATCCAATCCGGCCATGGCTTCACCGATGCCCAGGGTAAAATCCCATTTCGTGGTTAGCGCCTTGCTTTTACAAATGGTTTTGCCCTTGCTGAGGTCATAAATGACCGTGTCGGTGTAGGTTCCGCCGGCGTCTATGCCCAAGCCGATTTTCAATTTG
>CAMYLH010000322.1 GCA_947259065.1 uncultured Desulfobacterales bacterium | reverse complement strand
TCCCAGCTCAACCGCCGGACCGGTCAAAATGCCCGCCCGATTGAAATAACCCATGCCGCTGTTAAAGATGGCGCCGCTTTCACGGCATTTATCGCTGCACAAATACATCACCATGGGGGTGACGAACTCCGGTTTTGATTTTTCGAAAAGTTCGGGCGGCATGACATCTTCGGTCAACCTGGAGGCGGCAATAGGGGCCACGGTATTTACTTTGATGTTGTATTTTTTCCCTTCCAGTTTCAAGGTGTTCATCAGCCCCACCAGCCCCATCTTGGCGGCCGAATAATTGGTCTGGCCGAAATTACCATACAGGCCCGCCGCCGAAGTGGTCATGACGATGCGGCCGTACCCGCTTTCTTTCATCAGCGCCATGGCCGGACGGGTCACATGGTAAGCACCGTTTAGATGCACATCCATCACGGCTTTCCAGTTCTCGGGTTCCATCTTTAAAAAACTTTTGTCCCTGAGAATGCCCGCATTGTTAACCAGGATATCAACCCGGCCAAAAGCATCCAGGGCCGTCTGAACGATGTTTTCACCGCCCTGGGGTGTGGCCACGTTAGTGGCCACGTTATCGTAATTGGCCACCGCCTCGCCGCCAAGGGCCTTGATTTCGTCAACCACTTTGTCGGCCGGTGCCGAAGCCCCTGCACCGCTCCCGTCCCGCGCCCCGCCCAGATCGTTAACCACAATCCTGGCGCCGCGCCGCGTCAACTCAAGGGCATAGGCCCTTCCGAGTCCGGCACCGGCGCCGGTGATGATGGCGACACGGTCATCAAACCGCATCCGGTCCAGTTCTGCCAGCGCCCCCGGCGCGGGTACGGCTTTCCAGAAGTAGTTGACAAATCCGCGTTCCTTATCGACGCCCTTACATTTGAACGCCATCTGCACCGCAAGGCCGACTTTGATATTATCGAGTTCACAGTCGCTAAAATCCGCCATGATCCGCCCCCCGCCTTCAAACTGCACCATGCCGTAAATAGCCGGCGGATCCACAGATACCGACAGCAAATCTCCGGTAAATGTCTTCACCCTGGCAGGGATATCGGCGAACTCATAATCGTCCTGGCTGTCAACGGCGCCGCAATCAGGATTGACGCAGATATCGGCCTTGGGAAACTGAGGGGTGTCGCACTCCCGGCATTTGCCCCCCACCAGCCCGAGGATCATTTTGTTTTTGCGCCACAGCACCGAGGTGGCGGTCTGGGTGGGCGCCTCGGCCCGGATTCCCATTTCCGTCTGGATCAAATCCCTGAATTTGAGCCATTTAAGATAGTTATCGGTGGATTTCTTGTTGGCCAGTGATCCGGCGACGCCGTCTCTGACCGTCAGTTTGGTAATGTTTTCCGTCACCTCGAAATACAGTGCATTGGCGCCCTGGCCGAAGCCGCACATGAGGATCCGTTCTCCGGGTTTAGCTTTCTCCAGGGCGGAGATAAACATCATAAATGAATGCGCGGCACCCGTTTCGCCGCAGACTTCATGCAGGTTGTCCACTAGTTTCTCAGGAGTGGCGCCGAGACCCCGCGCGATGTTACGATGATCGCGTTTGAAAAAACAGGGGTAAACGAATTTATCGACATCATCCATGGTGATGTCCAGTTTGTTAAAAAGCCCCTTGACGACCTGAGGGATGATCTCTCCATAGCCGGCATCACGGGTCCAGCGTTCTTCCCATACATAATCGTATTTTTTATCGGCACCGCGGTAATGATCCACAAAATCACAGGACAGGTAATAAGAGCCCTTGTATTCAGCAATCACATCGGTGTCCCCCAGGGTTAAAGCGGCGGCGCCGTCACCGAACCACATTTCATAAAAATAGGCGGTCTTGGTTTGCCGGCTGTCGCTGGCCGCCACCATAATGTTTTTCCGCTCACCGCTTTTGATGGATTCAACAGCCGTAATCAGTGCGGTGGTAGCGACCTTCTGCGAAGCCGTAAAGTCCGCCGTGATCATGTCGTCTCTGAGATTTAGCGCTGCTGAAACAATACCGGCATTTTGCCGGTCCCCGAACGGCAAGGTCGTGGAGGCCAGGTACAGTGCATCCAGCTTGCCTTTATCCTGATCGCGCAGACAATCACGGGCAGCCGCAACGGCCATGGTAATGCTATCTTCATCCCAGTTGCACATAGACCGTTCACCCTGGGCCACCATCATGATAGCGGGTGCAAACCAGCCCATAGCCTGAAAAATGGCCATGCGGTCCAATCTCAATCGTGGAATATAGGCGCCATATGAAGTAATTCCGATCATCTCTTTCTCCTTACAATAAAATAATTTTGAGCTATAAAATACTATACTGAATATTCAACTCCTGCCCCGGATAAACCGGAAACAACAAATAATATCCAATGAACAAAAACAAAAATTCAAAACAAAGATGTGATATCGAATATACAAATTACTTAGTTTCGGTCATTGAAATTTTGAATTTTGAATTTATTTGGCCCAATTTTAAGATCAGGTGGTGCTTGTGTTTTTATTTTTTGCCATAAAATACGCAATCCGTTTTTCGGCCCCTTAATCCCTCAATCCTCTTAACCCTGAACCGTGAACCTCTGAACCCTTGAACCCTTTAATATTTAAACAGCTTCTCAAGCAGTTGTGACTTCATTATATCCCCGCCGATGTTAAGCTTTCCCGAGGTGTAGGCCTGCATGGCGGCAAGCCGGCCGTTCATCATGGCGAGAAAATCGGCCGCATTCATCTTCAGGGTGCAGGTTGGCTTTTCGTGCGTCCCGGCCTCGACCCGGCAACTGCCGTCCGTAATCACGCAGCACCAGTCGCCGCCGCCTTCTCCGGTGATGTGGTACTGAAAAACGACATCAACGCCGGCGGCGGCATCCGCTACAAAAGCTGCGGGCATATAATTGAAGACATCCGCCGCCGCGCCAAATCGATCGGAAGCCTCGGGCGCCCCAGCCGGTTTCGAAAAGGCGGCCAGAAGGTCGCCGATCTGCTCATTCAGATTCTGATATACTTTGGCCTCTTTAAGGCTGGTGATATGGTCCCATTGAGACACGAGTTGTTCGGCGGTGGGGATCTCATGGCCGTCACCCACAACAGCCCCGGGCCCGGTAACCATGGCGGCCCGGTTAAAACTGCCCATCCCGGCGTTGTAAATATTGCCGCTGACCGGGCAGTTTTCCGAGACGAGAAAAAGCGCCATGGGCGCCACCAGCTCCGGTTTTAATTTCTCCAGAAAATCCGGCGGCAAAATGTCCGCGGTAAGCCGCGAGGCCGCCACGGGCGCGATGGTGTTGACCATGATGTCGTATTTTTGACCTTCCAGCTTGAGCGTATTCATCAATCCCACCAGACCCATTTTAGCCGCGGTGTAATTGGTTTGGCCAAAATTGCCGTAAAGGCCGGCCGCCGATGTGGTCATTAGAATACGACCGTACCCCTTTTCTTTCATCACAGCAAACGCCGGACGGGATACGTTATAGGCACCGTTTAAATGAACATCGAGAACAATCTGCCAGTTTTCCGGCTCCATCTTCAAAAAGCTTTTGTCCCGCAGGATTCCGGCATTGTTAATCAGAATGTCCACGGTGCCGAAGGCCTCCAGGGCGCTTTTGACGATATTTTCACCGCCTTCGGCAGTGGCCACGCTATCGTAATTGGCCGCAGCTTCACCCCCCAGCGCCTTGATCTCTTCCACGACCTGGTCGGCCGCGCTGGTGGAACCTTCCCCGGAGCCATCCCGGGAGCCGCCCAGGTCATTGACGACGACCTTGGCGCCGCGTTTGGCAAGTTCCAGGGCATAGATCCGGCCCAGGCCGGCACCCGCGCCGGTAACAATCGCCACACGATCATCAAAGCGGATTTCGTCCTTGGGGACATCGCCGTATTCAAAGATCCCGTTGTCGATCACCACTTCGCCGTTTTCGGTATTGAGGACCCGCCACAGCGCCTGACCTTCCCCGGTTTTCCAGATCAGCGTTTGAATCGACGTCCCCGGGTATAAGGTTTTGGAAAACCGGCAGGCAAGGCGCCGGACCTTTTCCGGCTCTCCCGCAACAAGTTTTTCAATCAGTGCCCTACAGGCAAATCCATGGGTGCAAAGACCGTGCATGATGGGCTTTTCAAACCCGGCCATTTCGGCAAATTGCTGATCGACATGCAGTTGGAAGACATCGCCGGAAAGCCTGAAAATAAGTGGTTGATCCTGCAGGGGACTGGCATCAACCACAAAATCCGGATCTCTTGCCGGAAATTCGATCTTCTTCTTGGGTGCATTTTCCCCGCCGAATCCGCCGTCCAGGCGGGCAAACACGGTCCCGATGCTGGTAAAAAGCTTCTGTCCGTTGGAATGGTAGGTTTCGCTTTGCCCCACCACCAGGGCGCCTTTGTCTTTGCCCTTGTCGAAGTAGTGCGTAATCCTGCCTTCGGTGGTTAATTCTCCTTCCGGTGGAATCGGCTTGTGGAAGATCATTTCCTGCTCACCGTGAAGGATGCCCGCCAGATTGACATTGCTGGCAGCCAGTAATTGCGGCATGAAATCGTACATGGTGGTGATGCCGAAACTGGGAAGCACCTTCAGATCCTTCTCGTAGCAGTAATCCAGATCGGAAAAGCCTGCCCCAACGCCAAGGGCATACAGCACCGCATCTTTCCAGGTATAGGCCTTGGTCACCGGATCGACGGCCTTACCGACCGCATCAAGGTTTAGCGCCATG
>CAMYLH010000321.1 GCA_947259065.1 uncultured Desulfobacterales bacterium | reverse complement strand
CTTATTTCCCGGAAGCTGAAGGCGGCGCCTGTCAACAAAGCTTCACCATCATTATAACGGATGGCTACTACAGCTATGATATCAAGGATCTCAAGGTAGACAATGCCGATGGCGACCGTAAAAGCATTTATGATAATGAATGCTATGCGGATGCTCTATCCGAAACCCTGGCGGATGTGGCCATGTATTATTATGAAAATGATCTATCACCGGACCCGGAGGATGCGCCCTCGGGGAAAGGTCTTCCGGACCTAGTTTACCATCCGGAATTGGTGTATAAAAGTTCTCCGGACAAGGCACCACATCAGCACATGGTCACGAATGCGTTGGCATTTGGCGCAACCGGCAATTTAAACCCCGATAACTATGAATTTGATCCTTCCAGTTCGCACTACCTCAAAAAAATAGACGAAAAAAATCGCACATACGGCATTTACCCGAACTGGCCGGAGAGAATAGATGCCAAATCGAAAGAAACAATCGATGACCTGTTTCACGCCACCGTCAATGGGAGAGGTCGGTTTTTGACCCTTAAAAACCCCCAGGAACTGGTAAAGGTGTTATCAGAAATCACAAGCAATGTACTGGACCGCTTTGGCTCGTCTTCCTCGATTTCGTTGGACAGAGACTCACGCTATGGTCGGGTTGGTGATGACATCATTATCTTTCAGGCCGGCTATCTTACGGGTGATTGGGGCGGTGATGTCAAGGCATATCGTTTAGATTCAGACTCCGGTGAAATTCTCCATAATGATCCCGCATGGTCTGCCGCTGAAAGCTTGAATCTCAAGCTTTGGAATCAACGGAACGTACTCAGCTATACTGGGAGCTTTGGCATCGAATTTGACGAAAATCAGCTGACAGACAGGCAAAAGGCAATATTGGGACCCCAGCATAAGGATGTGGTTGGGTATATCAAAGGTGAAAAAATCGACGGTTACCGTATCCGTTCAACAAAACTGGGAGATATCGTGCATTCATCTCCGGTGCTTGAAGAAGGGGTTTTATATGTGGGTGCAAATGACGGCATGCTGCATGCCTTTGAGATTAATGCTGATAGTGACGGTAATATTAAAGGGAATGAAATTTTTGCCTACGTCCCCAACTTCGTTTTTGAAAACCTTAAAGAACTTACAAACCCGGGCTACATCCATAAATACTATGTGGATCTTACCCCTACCGTGGTTAAAGGAAAGGGCCTGCTGGGAGGGGAGGGTTTTAAGACGGTATTGATCGGCGGTTTAGGAAAAGGGGGCAAAGGCTATTTTGCTTTGGACATATCGGCTCCCGCATCCATGACGGCCGATAACGTGCTGTGGGAGTTCCCGAACACTGCCAGTCAAGATAATATCAACGATATCGGCTTTTCTTTCAGCAAACCTTTGGTAGTAAGATCAAATATTTCAGGCGATGATGAATCCTGGATTGTTATCTTTGGAAACGGTTATGACAGCGCTAATGGCAATGCTGTGCTTTATATCCTCGATCCAAAGACCGGTGGGATCATTAAAAAAATTGTGGCGGACAATCCGTCTGTCGATTTGGAAAATGGGCTTTCCAGCCCGATTGCGGTGGATGTCAATGCTGATCAAAAGGTGGATTTTGTGTACGCAGGAGATCTTAAGGGCAACATGTGGAAATTTGATCTCACCGGCCATAACACCATCGAATGGGGGGTGGCTTATAGTGACGGTGCGTATGACCAGCCTCTTTTTAAGGCTGAGGGCCCTCTCGGCTCCGAGCAGCCGATAACCTCGAAACCGGAAGTGATGTTGCATCCCGACCGTCATGGATTAATGGTTTTGTTTGGAACCGGGAAATTCCTGGGGAATAGTGATGTTGCCGACAACAGGACCCAATCCGTCTATGGCATCTGGGATTACGGTGATCGCGTTTATTACCCGGGAGAATGGGGTGACTACAGCAACGATGACGACCAGGAATATTTAGGCACTTTTACCAGAGATCGACTTTCCAATCAGCCGCAAAATGTAACCCTTATAAAACAAATTAGTGATGATTATACTGTTTTCATAAACGGTGAAAACGAGGACCCGGTTGAAGTAAATCTCAGAATCATGAGCAGCAACCAACCGATATGGAAAACAAAGTATGACAATGATACGATAGGCGTACCTGATTTTCCGGACCTGTCGGATATCGGAACAAGCCATGCCGGATGGTATTATGACCTGCCGCTGGTCGGGGAAAGAATAATAAATGACTTGCAACTGCGGGATGGAAGACTGGCGGTGATCTGTTTTAGGCCTAGCCCGGATCGCTGCAGCGATGAAAATAGCTCTTTTTTAATGGAGTTGAATGCATTTACCGGGGGCAGTATCCCTGAGATCATATTCGATTTAAATGGAGATGGAGTCATAGACGAGGCAGACACCGTTTTCGCCGGATATGATGCTGACGGCAATCCGCTTTGGATCTCGCCCGCGGGCATAAAAATGCCGGGTAACCTTCAACCACCGATCAGCTTTGGGTTGAACGATCTTATCGAGGTAAATTTTTTAAGCTCTTCTACCGGAGCTGTCCACATGCTTAAAGAACCGTCAGTCAAGCTGGGAGTGATCTACTGGAAAGAACTCGAACAATAGAAATCCGGTTCGAACATTGACTAACTTAGTTCATTCATTAAATTAATGGTTAAAGTTATCCCATAGGGCAAGAAGGCACAAAAAGGTGGAATATCAATTCTATCGTGCCTTTTATTAAAAACGACATCAATAGAATCATATTATAACCTTTGTGGCTTAGTGCCTTCGTGGCTGATCTATTACGAAAAAAAGAATCAAATGATAGTTTCATTTCACCCGCTGTTTGAAGCCGATAAAAACATCATCTGCGCCGGGCGGAAACCGAATGGAGAGGATCTGGCCGCTATTAAATCAGCTGCTGCCGTCATTCTCTCTCAGGGATGTTACCGGGAGCTGTATGACATGGCCCGCCAGAACTGTCCGCATGTATTTCCCAACTATGATGCCAGGTTTAAGTATCCGGGAAAAATCAATCAGATCAAATTGTTTCGGAAAATAAGGGTTGCCCATCCAGTCTCTGAAATATTTACAAACATAGCCGCGTTTCAACAACGCTACCACGGAGGGTTTGCAAAGCAATCCTTTAATTATCCGGTTGTTTTCAAATTGGACTGGGGCGGTGAGGGGGAAACGGTTTATCTCATCAAATCAGCTGAAAATTTACAGAAAAAATTGGAAAAAGCAGCTGAATATGAAAAATCAGGTCAAGCCGGCTTTATCCTGCAGGAATATATTTCATCCAATCGCAGAACCCTCCGAGTCGTTATCCTCGGACAGCGCGTGATTTCATACTGGCGCATCCAGGAAAAAAACAATGGCTTTTACTCAAACCTGAGCAAAGGAGCTATAATTGATTCGGAGGCCGAACCCGGCCTGCAGCATAAAGCGGTTGCCCTAATAAAGGATTTATGTCAAAAAACAGGAATCAATCTGGCTGGTTTCGATATCATCTTTTCATCAGTAAATCATGATCCCGAGCCCATGCTGTTGGAAATCAACTACTTTTTCGGTAGAAAAGGTCTCGGCGGATCGGAGAATTACTATCGGATATTGTTGGAGGAAATTCGAAACTGGCTGGCCGGGCGTAATTTTGTCGAATAGCCAACGATGCCAAAAATGAAACGAAAAAAAACCATCCAGCCGTTCGCCTATGATGTGGGCGAAGAAGATCTGAAACGGACGCGTCACAAAGCTAGGGAGCTTCGAGCTTCTCAGTGGTGGAAACGCCGTCTGGCCAAAGGTGTGTGCCACTATTGCGGCCGGCCAACCCTGCCGAAAGAACTGACCATGGATCACATTGTCCCGGTATCCCGGGGTGGTAAAAGCACTCGGGGCAATGTGGCACCTTGCTGTAAGGAATGCAACACGGCCAAAAAGCAACTGCTTCCCATGGAATGGGAGCAGTATCTGGAACAGTTTGACCAAACCCTGGGCTTAACCTCTTGAATTAAAAATAGGTTAGGAGGTTCAGAGTTCAACAGGGTTAAGGACAAAGAAGGCATTAAAGACCCGAAGTCCTCGCTAAAAATGCTCATTTCCCCAAATAATTGCCAATTTGGCTCCAAATTTTGGATTAGACCTGACGAAGCTGCCGCTTTTCTCGTAAATACGCATCTCAAATTCAGTCCAGGGACGAAAATGGAACCTTGAACCCCTGAACCTTTGAACCCTGAACCTGGAACCGATCAACATTGGGGTTAATCCGGGGTCTCTTCATCAGGTTCATCCAACAGCAGGGCTTTTTTAGCGCGTGTTTTTCTGACGATGATATAACAAATAGTTAGTGTTAACAGTATCATCACCGGTAAAAAAAGCTCTGCCATCAACAATTGTCCTTCTGCAGCTGAAAGATCCGTGGATTCCAGCCGTTCTATTCTGTCTGGCTTGCTGATACGATATTTAATGGTAATGATGGCCGCTCCCAGGTAAATTGCGACGAATACCAAGGCGATGATACACAGTCTTTTTTCAAATTTGCTCATTGCTGATAATCTCCAATTGGACTCTTATATTTTGAAGCCGATTTTTCCAGCAACTTGACTGAATTCCGGGATGCTCGATATATTTCAGATTCAATGTCCGGGCATTATAGAAAAGATCACCTCAAAAGTAAAGAATTCCTCTACTTTGACAACCACCACCGGACATGCTATCACAAAAATCGTGCACTTTTGCACCATTTCGAAAAGGTGACGGTATGAAGCCAGGCAAACTTCACTACGGTTGGATCGTCATTTTTATGGGGCTTCTGACCACCATCGCGTCCCACGGCTTTGGCCGCATGTCTTACACCATCATCCTTCCTGCCATGAAAGACGGGCTCCAGTTTAATTACACCCAGCTGGGTCTTTTGGGTACCGGGAATTTCCTGGGTTATTTAACTATGGCGATCATTGGAGGGTTTCTGGCCTCCCGGTTTGGAACGCGCCTGGTCATCACCTTTGCGGTGATACTCATGGGCATAACCATGATTTTAACCGGACTGGCCCAATCATTTGGTTTCGCATTTGTCATGCGCCTTCTGACCGGTCTGGGCAGTGGTGCTTCTTTTGTACCGGCCATGGCTTTAGGTTCAGCCTGGTTCGCTATAAAAAACCGGGGCTTTGCCACCGGAATTGTTTCTGCCGGCATCGGAATCGGCACTTTAATTTCGGGTCTGGTGGTCCCTCCCATATTATCTGCATTTGGACCAAACGGCTGGCGTTTTTCCTGGTATATTCTGGGCGGCGCCGTTTTGGTGGTTTCCGGAATTGTTTATGTGTTTGTCCGCAGCCGGCCGGAAGAAAAAGGACTGCAGCAGGTCGGCGCTGAAAAAACGGAACGGATATCCCCTGTGCCTTCGGATGCAAAAACAACGTCATCTCTTCAGTGGACCACGGTGTTCAAGATGACATCCGTCTGGTACCTTGGTATCGTATATTTCTTCTACGGCCTTTCATACATTATATACATGATATTCTTTGCTGCCTTCCTTGTTAAAGAAATGGGTTTGACCCAGCAATGGGCCGGCGGCTTGTGGGCTCTGGTCGGAGGATTGAGCATTTTTTGCGGTGTTATCTGGGGCGGTATATCTGACCGCCTGGGCCGAAACAGGGGAGCGGCTTTAGCTTACCTGGTCCTCGGGCTTTCCTATTTCATCTATGCCCTAATCAAGATCAAATTCGGTTTTTATCTGTCGGCGGTCTTGTTCGGGTTGACGGCCTGGAGCATACCGACGATTATGGCAGCTGCTGCCGGAGACTATGTGGGACCGCGCCTGGCACCGGCCGGGCTGGGTTTTATCACCTTATTTTTCGGCATCGGCCAGGCCTTGGGGCCGGCGTTGGGAGGATATCTGGCAGACACAACGGCGTCATTTACCGTGCCCTTTCTGGTGGCCGGGGGGATTTCATTTCTGGGAATGATCTTTTCCTTTTATTTAAAGAGGCCTCAGTAAACCGGGTTCAATTTTGTTTTGTGCCGTTTTGGCCATTTTTCCGGATAGTCCGGGTTAG
>CAMYLH010000320.1 GCA_947259065.1 uncultured Desulfobacterales bacterium | reverse complement strand
CTTCTACAATTCTGCGCCTACCATCGCCGCCAGATCCACCATCCGATTGGAATACCCGGCCTCATTGTCATACCAGGAAAGCACTTTGACCAGGTTGTCGACCACGTAGGTGGTGGGCGCATCCACGATGGAGGACAAAGATGACCCGTTAAAATCAATTGAGACCAAAGGAGCATCACTATAGCCCAGGATACCGGACAGGGATTCTTCGGATGCCTGCTTTAAGGCCTGGTTTACATCCGAAACGGTCAGCCCTGATTTGTCAACCGTTGTAACCAGGTCTACGAGGGATACATTGGGCGTCGGGACCCGGATGGCAAGGCCGTTGAGCTTGCCTGAAAGCTCAGGGAGCACCAGGGCGACGGCTTTGGCGGCACCTGTGGTGGTGGGTATCATTGAAAGTGCCGCCGCCCGGGCCCGGCGCAGGTCTTTGTGGGGAAAATCAAGCAAACGCTGGTCTCCCGTATAAGAGTGGATGGTGGTCATCAACCCATGCTGAAGACCAAAATTTTCGAGCAGCACTTTGGCAACCGGCGCCAGACAGTTGGTGGTGCACGAGGCGTTGGAGATGATATGGTGCTGACGGGGATCATACTGGTTGGAGTTGACCCCCATGACAATCGTGATATCGGGATCACCGGCAGGTGCGGAGATGATAACTTTGCGGGCGCCGGCCGTGAGATGTTTAGCGGCCCTCTCCCGATCCCGAAAGATTCCGGTGCTTTCGGCCACAATGTCCACGCCTAGATCGCCCCAGCCGATATTTTCCGGGTCTTTCACAGACCGGATTGCAATAGAGTTGCCATCGATCTCGATGCTGTCTTCCTTGGCGGTGATATCTTTATCCAGCCGGCCGTGGACCGAGTCATATTTCAATAAATAGGCCATTGTTTTCGAATCAGTCAGATCATTAATGGCCGCAACCTCCACATCGGGATGATTCAGAGATGCTCGCAATATCATCCGTCCGATTCTACCAAAACCATTGATTCCTAGTTTAATACTCATTTATCCTCCTTTATATTTTAGAAATGATTCGGTCACTAAGACACGAAGCTATAATAATTCTATTTATGCCGTTTTCAATACAAAACACATTAAAATTGATAAGAATACCAAGCCGCTTGCCAAAATTTTAAGCATACATCTTTGCGACGGTTGACTTTTCAGCGGTTAGCAGAGCTGTTGCCAATTTTTTCATCATCACCAGCGCATCTTCCTTTGAATCCGTATAATAATTAGGTCGACGTCCGATCTCGTTAAAGCCGAGCTTTCCATAGAGTTTGATCGCCGGAATGTTTGAGGGGCGTACTTCAAGATGAACTGAGTTCGCTCCCTGTTGGGCTCCCATGGTGAAACATCGGTTAAGAAACCAGGTGGCTATCCCATGACCTCGCAAGGCTGGGGTTACAGCAATTTTTAAAATGTGCAGTTCATTCGCCAACCGGCGTAAAAATGCATATGCAACTATCTGCAATTCTTTGTCAGCCTCGACCGATCTGACCGCAAAACTGCTGGCGTTTTGACCGGACAGCTCACTTTCGAAAGACATTCGGCTCCAAGGCCATCGAAATGAGAGCTGCTCAATCGATAGGATCGGTTCAAGATCGGCTCTATTTACTGTCGCGATCCGCCACCAGTTCACGGTTTAGCTCCGCTTGTTGCCTTTCAAGATTCCGCTGGCCAGGGATATACTCTTTTTACCGAAGATTTCCAGGTTTGACACAAGTTCATCGAGTTTCATTTTTTTCCGCATGCTGGCAGCTTGGATTAAAATCGGGAGGTTGACACCGGATAACACCTCAATGCGACCTTCCTCGAGAAATGAATAACTAAGGTTGGAGGGGGTACCCCCAAACATGTCCGTCAGAATAAGGACACCGTCCTGCCCTTTAACATTTTTTATGCCTTGGGAAATTTTGTTGCGCAATTTTTCTGCGTTTTGATTCAAGTCAATGGAAACCGACTCGAGTGATTCGGGTCGGTGGCCGATAATAAACTCAGCCGCCCCTATCAGCGCCTCGCCGAGCTGGCAATGTGTTACAATAACAATACCAATCATAAATCACCATATTCTTTTAGTTTGCTTGTTACTGGATTATCGGGATATCTCTGATCTATACGGGCTGGGTTCGGTCGCGGTGATTAAGTTCCACTGTTTTTCCCATGGCACGAATATGTTCGTATATGGTCCTGGCAATGGTTACAGATCGATGTCGACCACCAGTACATCCAAGTGCAATGGTTAAATAGGCTTTTCCCTCTTTTTCGTACAGCGGGATTAAATAGTCAAGAAGATCCTGATATCTCTTAAGAAAATCACGAGTTTCATCATGGTTGAGGACAAAATCGCTGACCTCTTTTGTTTCTCCATCAAGTTCTTTTAAATCCGGAATAAAATATGGGTTTACTAGAAACCGTACATCCATAATCAAGTCGGCATCATGAGGAACTCCGTACTTAAAACCGAAAGAGAGAACGTTGATCTGCATCGGAACAAGTTCTTTACTTCTTTGGGCGATATCGAGAATCTTGGATTTGAGCTCATGAACATTAAATTTGGAGGAGTTGATGACAAGATCTGCCGCCGATCTTAAGTCTTCCAGTTGTTTTTTTTCTGTCCGAATGCCGTCCAGCAGACTTTTTTCCGGAGAGAGGGGATGCTGCCTGCGTGTTGCGCTGTATCGCTGTAGCAGAATCTCTTCTTCAGCTTCAAGAAAGAGAATTTCGAAATGATATCCTTTTTGTTTAAGCTTATTGAAGACCGTTTTGTATTTGGCAAGAAAGCTTTTCTCCCGCAAATCCATTACCAAGGCGATTCCGGTGATTTCAGAATCGGGTTCCATCGGCATTTCCAGAAATTTTGGCAGAAGATCGACCGGCATGTTGTCGATGCAATAGAAACCGGCATCTTCCAGCGCAGCCATGGCCGTGCTCTTGCCAGAGCCTGAAAGTCCTGTAATTATAATAATAGAAATATTTTTCACTTTAGATCTTAATATTCAGGCTTTCAGATAATGTTTTTGGTCTTTTTTCAGCGGACTAAAGGGAGCCGCCCTGCGTAAGGCTTACAAACGGCACCTTGATGAAGGGGGCGACGGATAACGCAATCCAGAAACTTTATGTGGAAGACTATAAAGCTAAAATTCTTCATCCTCCTCTTTAATAATGCCTAATATTTCGTCGCTGTCAGCAGCTTCCAGCAGCCTGCTTTTGAGCGGGTCATTTTTTAGGATTCGTGAAATCCGGGCCAATAGCTTCAGGTGAAGACCGGTGGAGTTTTCCGGCGTGACCAGGAGAAAAAAAATGTGGGTCGGCTGGCCATCCAGGGATTCAAAATCGACACCTTTTCGACTCAGGCCGAATCCAAGAACAAGTGAGTCGAGATTTTTCATCTTTCCATGGGGTATACCGATGCCGCCGCCAATGCCGGTGCTTCCGAGCCGTTCTCGTTCCATGAGGACTTTGGCCAGATCCTTCTGACTGACACCGGCAATTTCAGCCACCGGAACCACGAGTTCTTCCAGAATTCCCTTTTTGTTGCGGGCTTTTAAATCGGGTAAAATTGAATTTATAGCTAAAACGTCGCAAATTTTCATATTATCAATACCATACAGCGGTGCACACAGGAGATGCAAATCGATCGAGCGCTAACAATAATCATGAACTGGGCTGAATCAAGCCATAGTGACCATCTTTGCGTCGATACAGCACATTGATCTGATTGGATCTGGCATTGGTGAACACCAGGAAATTGTCCTCAATCAAATCCATCTGCAGTACGGCTTCCTCAACATCCATGGGTTTATACTCTATATTTCTAACTTTTACCTGCCTTTCACTTTCATCTTCCGACAGATTCTCGGCTTCCTCGAGAATGGACCGACTGCGGTTTTTGGCTGCCGATCGGCGCTCTCTTATTTTTTCTTTACTTTTTTTTATTTGTTTTTCAAGCTTATCCAAGGTCATGTCGATGGCTGAATACATGTCAATGGTTTCTTCTTTACCGTTTATATTAAGCTTATCGCCGGCGATATTGATTTCAGCGATGTGTCGAAATTTTTCGACAGCAAGGACGACATTGGCTTCGGCCGGATTGTCAAGAAATTTGTCGAAGCGATCCAGTTTGTCGCT
>CAMYLH010000319.1 GCA_947259065.1 uncultured Desulfobacterales bacterium | reverse complement strand
ATTAGTTAAATGGTGAGTGGCGGTTTAATTTGTACCTGAAAAAATGAACCTTAATGCCGCTATTATTTGTGGGGTCCGTTAAATAAATCAGTTAAGGCTATCAATCATTTTAACATTCAACTATTCAACCAGTTAACCAATCAACTATATATGGCGGAGGGAGTAGGATTCGAACCCACGGAGGTGTGACCCTCAACGGTTTTCAAGACCGCCGCTTTCGACCACTCAGCCATCCCTCCTTGTCGTAACCCGTATATTTAGCATTTCATCCATAGCAGGTCAATGGTTTTGTTACTTCATTAAAATTCCGATATGGGGGTTAAAAATTTGCAAATTTTTAACCCCCATATCGGAATTTTAATATTTGTTTTTAACGGTTGACAGGATTGTTTTTATATGGTTTCAAAAAGCGCTAAATTAATATTTACAGAAGGAGTGCAACCATGAAACAGAAATATTTAATCATAAATGACAAAGAAAATGAGCAGTTCAAAATTCAGGAATTCGCTGAGCTGAATAAAGAAATGCTGTCACTGCTGTGTGAAGAAGCCTATGATTACAAAACCATTAAAACCGCTGTTTCAACCGGGAAAGATGCGCTGATTTCTACTTTGAGAACCAATAATTTCTATCCCCCTGGAATCTATGCGGAAAAAATTGCCAGTGCCATCGTTCAACTGCATAAATCGAAGGCTGAAGAATCGGTCGAGTTATTTTTCGACGATATTAATCTGCTGGCTAAAAAACGCAAATCTTCCGCAATCGTCGAGGAAATCGAAGACGATTCAACCGATCTCGATGAAATGTTGGAAAACGATTTAGATGATGACTATCCAGAAAAAAATAAGCTAAAAAAAATTGGGTCTTCACTGAAAATTGAAGATGACGATTACGTCGACATCAATGATGGCGACTAGACGTTGGTTTCGACGATTTCGCCAGGTACATTTGACGATCTCGTAAAAAGTCAAAATCATCGAAAATGGTAACTCCCGAGAAAGGGGTGATTCCAAAGCATCATTGGCTGTTATCCATCGGAACAGAAATCCATTCAGATTAAAATTTAAGCTTGACTTATCAAATACTTTGAAATAAATACAATTTAATCTTTTAAGCAATATTAAATCGTTAAAACAGGCTGTATTTTTTTTTCTTTAATCATTTCACCTGCCTCGCTTCAAATTTTATGTGAAATACAATAATAATAGATTTTTTCTATACTATACTAATTTGATATGTTATAACCGCTAAAAACTCTGAATGATCCAAACTGGAAAAATCGCAACCAAGCGGGCAAAAATTTATTTTTTGCGCTTTGGCAACCGTTACGATATCAAATCTCGGTTGTTTCGAGATTAATTTGCGTTACTTAATTTCTGACGATGTCAAATCTGAATCAAAATCACGTCAAGGAGGTGCAAATGGAAAACGAAAGGGCTTTTTATGAAAAGCTGGAGAGCAAAGGGGTCTCCCGGCGAGAGTTCATGAAGTTTTGTACCTACCTCACCGCGACTATGGGGCTTTCATCATCCTTTATCCCTAAAGTGGCTGAGGTATTTGCAGCGCCGACTCAGCGCCCTCCGGTCATATGGCTCCATTTTGGTGAATGTACAGGCTGCTCCGAGGCGGTTTTGAGAACACAGTATCCTTATGCGGATGATCTGGTTCTTGAGATTCTTTCGGTGGAGTATCATGAAACCATCATGGCGGCGGCCGGACAGCAGGCGGAAGATCAACTCCATGCGGCGGTAAAGAAGTATGAGGGAAAATTTATCTGCGTTGTGGAAGGTGGCATAGCAACCAAGTATAACGGCGCCTATGGAAAAATCGGGGGACGGACCTTTCTGGAAATCGGCAAAGACATTTGCTCCAAAGCAGCGGGTGTGATTTGCATCGGTTCCTGTTCCGCATATGGAAATATACCGGCTGCCGCACCGAATCCCGGCGGCTACAAGGGTGTTGGCGAAGCTTTGGGAATAAAGACCGTGAATATTGCCGGCTGCCCGCCGAATCCGGTCAATTTTGTGGGGACCGTTGTCAACTATCTTCTCTTAGGCAAACTTCCAGCACTGGACGGCCTGGGAAGGCCCCTGTTTGCCTATGGCAAAACCATCCACGATCAATGTCCGCGGCGGTCTCATTTCGAAAACGATGAGTTTATCGAAGAATTTGGTTCCGAAGAAGCGGCGGCCGGTTATTGCCTTTACAAAATGGGATGCCGGGGACCGGAAACATACAACAACTGCCCGATTGCCAAATTCAACGACGGCACCAGCTGGCCGATCGAAGCAGGCGCACCCTGTATCGGCTGCAGCGAACCGGGTTTCTGGGATAAATTCACGCCCTTTTATGAGGAACTTTAATTTTAAATAGGTTGATACCAACAACATCCTTTTTACCGTGAAAAGGGAGGAGATCATATGGCAGAAAGAATTACAATAGATCCGATCACCAGAATAGAAGGTCACCTCAGAATCGAGGTTGAGGTTTCCGGCGGTAAGGTGGTCAACGCCTGGAGTTCAGGCCAGATGTTCCGGGGTATTGAGTTGATCCTGCAGGGACGCGATCCCCGCGATGCCCATCATTTTGTACAACGCTCTTGCGGGGTCTGAACCTACACCCATGCTCTGTCCTCGGTGAGGGCAGTCGATGACGCCGTCGGTGTCAAGATTCCTAAAAATGCAAGAATTGTGCGCAACCTACTCATGGGTGCCCAATTCCAGCACGATCACATCGTTCATTTTTATCATTTGCATGCGCTGGACTGGGTAGACATTGTCAGTGCACTTGCAGCAGATCCAAAGAAAACCGCTGCTTTGTCGGACAATGTCAGTAATGCTCCCCAGGGGGGAAGCGCGTATTTTAAAAGTGTTCAGCAACGGCTTCAAACCTTTGTCGACAGCGGCCAGCTCGGTCCGTTTTCGAATGCCTATTGGGGACATTCCGCTTACAAGCTGCCGCGCGAAGCAAATCTGATGGCTGCTGCACACTATATTGAAGCGTTGCGGCTGCAAGCCAGGGCCGCTCGGATGCATGCCATATTCGGCGGCAAAAACCCGCATCCTCAGTCCCTGGTTGTCGGTGGAGTAACCTGTGTCAGAGACTTGACCCCTGACCGTATCGCCGAATTTCTCTACATCACCAAAGAAACGCAAAATTTTATTAAAAACGTATACGTCCCCGATCTGTTGGCGGTGGCTTCCTTCTACAAAGACTGGGGCGCAATTGGTGGCACCACGAATTTTCTGGCCTGGGGTGAATTCCCGGAAACCGATAAGGAACCGGAAAGTTTGTTTATGCCCAGAGGTGTGATCATGAACCGCAACCTTGGCGGTGTCAAGATGGCGGATCAGGTCAATGTGACCGAAAACGTGGCGCGCGGCTGGTACGAAGATGGTACCGACCTGCATCCCTACAAGGGTGAGACCAAACCGTTGCAGGAGGATCCGAAATATAGGCCCGAAGACGGCAAGTACACCTGGTTCAAGGCACCGCGCTATGAGGGCCAACCTTGTGAGGTCGGTCCACTGACACGGGTGCTGGTGGCCTATGCCAAGGGGCATAAAGAGATCAAACCCATCGTCGACAATGTCCTGCAAACCCTCGGTGTTCCGGCTGCTGCCCTGTTTTCAACCCTGGGCCGAACGGCGGCCAGAGGTATTGAAGCCCTGGCCATCGGTGAACGCAATCAAGCCTGGGTAATGGAACTGGTGGAAAACCTTAAAAGCGGTGACACCAAGACGTATCAGCCCTATGAAATGCCGGACAGCGCCATGGGCGTGGGCCTCAACGATGTTCCCAGGGGGTCGCTCGGCCACTGGATTCAGATTGAAAACAAGAAGATCAAAAACTACCAGTACGTGGTACCGTCAACCTGGAATTTGGGCCCGCGCGATGGCGCCGGCAAACTGGGACCGCTGGAAGAGGCCTTGATCGGCACGCCGGTGGCCGATGCCAAAAAACCACTTGAAGTCCTGCGAACGGTTCATTCCTTTGATCCCTGTATTGCCTGTGGGGTTCATGTCATCGATCCGGATTCCAACCAGGTCTATAAGATCAAGGCACTGTAATTACTGTTTAAATCTCACAGCCTCCTGATTTTAAAGGAGGCTGTGGTTTTTTTGGAGCATTGACTTTTCA
>CAMYLH010000318.1 GCA_947259065.1 uncultured Desulfobacterales bacterium | reverse complement strand
TACTGGGGAACAAATTGATAAATTTTAAATTCAACTAATGAGAAATTCCAAAGTAGGTAGTAGTTAATCCGCCTTGCGGCGGACTCTGCCAACTGAGCTACTGGGGAATAATTCATTAAACTTTACAATTACTTTTTCTCGCTATGTTCTCAACTCCGATGGTTAATCCCGCTGGAAGCAGGATTATGGTCATTGATCTAAGGATCTGAGAAATGATCTATATATTAAAGGCAAAAATCAAAGTCAAGAAAAATAATCATTGATTTTAAAGTTCTTAATATAGTATTGTGTTTAGTATGAATAATCGTACCTTTATATTAGGGGGAAGCCATGGCCACAATTACCGCCAATGAATTGAAAACCAGAGGAATCTCTGCGATTGATCCAATTGTAAACGAACATCAGGCAGCGCTGATTTCTGTCAGGGGCAAGATCCGCTATGTTGTGATGGATATGCAGATGTACAACCGCTTACGTGAATGTGAACTGGAAGCTGCACTGATGGAAACACGGCGTGATCTCGAAACGGGTGAATTTTACCAGGAAAGTGTTGCCGAGCATATTAAACGGATCACCAATGAGCTATAGAATAATCTATACCAAAAGCTACATCAGGCGAGCTGCACGATTTATTAAAAGACATCCGGAACTTATCGGTCAATATGAGAAGACCTTAAAAATGCTTGAGTTGGATCCTTTTCATCCATCACTAAGCTTGCATAAGTTGAAAGGAAGGCTCAGCGAGCTTCACTCCGTCTCTATTAATATTGCGTACCGTATTTCGATTGAGTTGTTATTAAATGAAAAAACGATTATTCCTATCAACGTGGGATCCCACGAGAAAGTATATGAGTTGTAGAAATTCCGATACTTTGAATTAGCCCATCCCCGGTCGCAATCTTAAATTGAGCTCCTCCAGCTGCTCTTTGGCAGCCGCGGAAGGAGCGCCGGTCATCAGGCAGGCCGCCTTCTGGGTTTTGGGAAAAGCGATGACATCGCGGATGGATGATTCGCCGCACAGCAGCATGACCAGCCGGTCAAACCCGATGGCAATGCCGCCATGGGGCGGTGCACCCGATTCCAGGGCCGAGAGTAAGAAGCCAAATTTGGCCTCGTAGGTCTCGCGATCCATCCCCAGGGTCTCGAAGACTTTTTGCTGGATTTCATTTTGATGAATCCGGATGCTTCCACCGCCGATCTCAAAACCGTTCAACACGATATCATAAGCACGGGAGCGAACGGCCGTGGGGTCATCCTTCAGTTTGCCGTAATCTTCTTCCAGGGGTGAGGTAAAAGGATGGTGCAGAGCCTGGTATCGTTTTTCAGTCTGGTCAAATTCAAACATGGGAAACCGGGTTACCCATAAAAATTGATATTGGTTTTCATCAATCAGCTTGAGCCTTTGCCCGAGATGGTTTCTGAGATTTCCCAGGGATTCGTTGACCACCTTGGGCTGATCGGCCACAAAGAAGACGAGATCGCCGGGCTCCATTTCGATGCGCTCGGCCAGGGCCTTTTTTTCATCATCGGTGAAAAATTTGACGATCGGACTTTGCCATTCATTCTCTCTGACTTTTATCCAGGCCATCCCTTTGGCCCGGTAGACGGAGACAAAATCGGTCAGGTCGTCGATTTCCTTGCGCGAAAAATCAATGCATCCCTTGGCATTCAATGCCTTGACAATGCCGCCTTTTTTAACGACTTGCGAGAACACTTTAAAACCGCAGCCTGCGACAATATCTGAAATGTCCTTCAACTCGAGGTCAAAACGGGTGTCCGGTTTGTCCAGACCGAATCGGCCGACTGCTTCATCGTAAGACAGACGTGAAAAAGGCGGACTCAGGTCCAAATCCAGCACGTCTTTGAAGAGCGCGGCCATCATCTGTTCGGTGGTCGCCAGGATGTCCTCTTCACCCACAAAGGACATTTCGATGTCAATCTGGGTAAACTCGGGCTGGCGGTCAGCCCTTAGATCTTCGTCCCGGAAGCAGCGTACGATCTGATAATAGCGGTCGAAGCCTGAAATCATAAAAAGCTGCTTGAATATCTGGGGCGATTGGGGCAGGGCATAAAACTGCCCGGGATTGACACGGCTGGGCACCAGATAATCGCGGGCACCTTCGGGGGTGCTGCGCGTCAGAACCGGTGTCTCAATGTCCAGAAATCCCCGGTCGTTTAAAAAATTGCGCACGGAGGCAGCGGCTTTATGCCGCAGAACCAGGTTGCGCTGCATCGTGGGTCTGCGCAGATCCAGGTGGCGGAATTTAAGCTTGATGTTCTCGGATACGTCGATGTCATCTTCGATTAAAAACGGCGGTGTTTTGGCGACATTTAAGATTTTAAGTTCGGTAACCAATACTTCAATTGTACCGGTGCGTAAATTGGGATTGACCATACCTTTGGGTCGTGGATCGACCTTGCCCCGCACCGCCAGCACAAATTCATTGCGGATCGCGTGGGCTTTTTCATGGACGGCCGGATCGACGGCCGGATTGAAAACCACCTGGGTGAGGCCTTCCCGATCTCTCAGATCCACGAAAATAACCCCGCCATGATCCCGGCGACGCAGGACCCATCCCATCAAAATAACTTCCTTGCCGATATCATCCACACCGAGTTCACAGCAGCTGTGAGTTCTTCGCATGTCCTCTAGCAAATCTGGCAATCTATATCTCCTTTATCAAGAAATTGTTTGTTGTTCGTTGTATGTTGTTGGTTGATTTTTTATCGGCTATATCTTTGCTATTCAATTTCTTTAAGCGTTTCGTTTAAGAACCCATCTAAAATCGGCTTTCATCATTGTTTTTAGACAACGCGCGACTGACTGCGGATTACCGATAAATTACCTTTTTTAAATTTTCTAAAATATTGTTTAGCGAGACCGACGTCTGCTCCTTTGTCGCCATATTTCTCACTAGCGCCTTGCCCTCGTCCAACTCCTTGTCGCCCAGTATCAATACATAGGAAGCTCCCAGCCGGTCGGCGCGCTTCATCTGGCTTTTCAAGCTTTTATCGCTGAAGTCCATCTCAGCACCGATGCCGGCCAGTCCCAGCTGACAAATCCATTCAAACGCCAGGGATTGGCTCTTTTCACCGAGGGCCGCCAGGTAAATATCCGGTTTACGTTCATAGTCCGAAGTCTGCAGGCCGGATATTTCCGCCAATCTGTCAAAGCCGATGGCAAACCCGGTGGCCGGAATTTGCGGTCCACCCAGCTCTTTGACCAGGCCGTCGTAGCGCCCGCCGCCGGCCACCGCACTCTGCGCGCCCAAAGACCCCGTCTGGATCTCAAACGTCGTGCGCGCGTAGTAGTCCAGTCCGCGAACCAGACGCTTGTCGATGACATAAGGGACCTTGAGTTTGTCCAGTGAATTGCGAACTTCGGTAAAATCCGCCTGACATTCAGAACATAAATGATCCAGAATAGACGGCGCGTCCTTCAAAGCCTGCCGGCAGGCCGGTACTTTGCAATCCAGCACCCTTAGCGGATTGCGGTCCCTGCGCCGGATACAATTCGAACACAGATTGTCACTGACGGTCATCAACATCGCTTGCAGGGCCGATTTGAACCCCGGTCGGCATTTGGGGCAACCCAAGGTGTTGATGTGGGCACTGATATCCGGCACCTGCAGTCGATTAAAAAGAGTGACCAGCATTAAGATAAGTTGCACATCCACCAGCGGTGACGCCACACCGAAAATTTCGGCATCGATTTGATAAAATTGCCGATACCGACCCTTTTGCGGCCTTTCTCTGCGAAACATGGGGCCCAGCAGATAAAATTTCTGGACCGGATCTTTGGCAAACAGTTTGTGCTGGATATAAGCCCGGACAATGGAGGCGGTTGCTTCCGGGCGCAGGGTGATCAGATCCCCTTTGCGATCGGGAAAGGTATACATCTCCTTTTCCACAATATCCGTGTCTTCACCGATGCTGCGTTTGAACAATTCGGTGCGCTCCATGATCGGAATCCGGATTTCTTTAAAACCGAAATCATCAAACAGTTGCCGGGCAACCTTTTCGATTTGCTGCCACAGTTCGACTTCCCCAGGAAGTATATCTTTAAATCCTCTGATGAGCTGTATCATAATATTGTTTTGAAATTAGTAACTTTTCTTTGTGACTTAGTGCCTTAGTGGCTGAATAGTTATT
>CAMYLH010000317.1 GCA_947259065.1 uncultured Desulfobacterales bacterium | reverse complement strand
GCTGGAGCGGCAGGTGTCATGCGGGTAAACTGACCGGAAGGGCGTTCTGGAAGTCTTCGAAAACGACAAACGAACCTTGCGGTTCGACGGTGCGATGTTCGCTGGCAAGGCCGAAGGCCCCGGAAAGCTGGAAATAGCCGGCAATGATGGAACAGAGCGTTACGATGGTGGATTTGCTAATGGCTTTTATGAAGGTTACGGTGTTTACGAATTGGCCGATGGCAGCCGCTATGAAGGCGGAATGAGGAAAGACCAGCCGGACGGCTATGGTATTTACAAGGGTGCGGACGAAAATATTTACCAGGGTGAGATCAAAAACGGTGAGCCCCATGGAAGAGGTTTCCGGATTTGGCCGAATGGAGAGTCGTACGAAGGCACCTTCGTGAAAGGCCAACACGAGGGTATGGGTACACTCCTGTTTCCGAATGGCGATGTCTATGAGGGACAGTTCAGAGCCGACAAAGCCAACGGGGATGGAAAATTCACGTCTGCAAACGGAGAAGTGTTCAAAGGCCGTTGGCTCGACGGAAAAGCAGAGGGAATCTTCACGGTCAACAAACCGAATGGAACGTATGAAGAGCAAGTGTGGAAGAACGACCAACGGGTTAAGTAGACCGCCCGCTTGCCGAAAAGGCCCCAGCAGGATGTCTGTTGTTCGTTTTTAGAGACTCGTCGCAAAAAGATTGGTTGGTATTCTGATGCTTTTTATTAATAGAAACCAGGTTCAAAGCAAGATACAAACTTATGGAGAAAAACCAATGACTGAGAACGAAATCGCCAAGCACAATATGGACGCTGCGTTCCTCATCCACCGGACTGGTGGAATAATGGAAAAACACGTTGCGTCGTAGCGGCGTGGCGCGAAACATTTAAACCTCACGCAACGGCGCAACGACGCCACGAGAGATATATGAAATAAGGAGATATTGCCATGAAAACACGAAGCACTTTACGCTATTCGACCGGGGTGTGATGAGGACCGGCCTATCCGCTGAAATAGATCACCGTCTCCCCTTTTTTTACTCCATTTGACATTATCGATCTAAAAATTCTCTGTTTTCACTCTTTTTGGGAAATATTTGCTGAAATCGCGATAATCGACAACTATAACCTGACTGCGATTCCAATGTGGCCAACGCCGGTATTTTAATTTGATCCGACAAGCTTTTGCTGCTTTCTGCTATCTATTTCTGCATTGCGGCTTAAAAATCAGCGGACACCAGCAGAGGTAGCCCCGACCCCTTCCAGGGACCATCCTCATACCCCCAGCTCTGCTGGTGGTCGCTGATTTCTTGGTTCAGAGATTAATAGATTTCAAAGGCAGGAATGGTCTTGGGCTATCATCGCTTAGGCGGGTAAAACCAAATTGTTCGTAGAATCCTTTGGCGTTTTCGTTAACAGTATCTACAACTATGGCATAGATTGCGATTTGATCACTGACCGCCAGCGTGCGCTTGATTGCATCGGCCAGCAACATTTTTCCAACCCCTTGCCCCTGAGCAGCATTGCTAACCGCCAGTCTGCCGATCAGAGCGGCGGGCACTGGATGCTTAGGCAACTTCCGAGCCAGCTTTTCAGGCAATTGATTCAGTTCAATGGATAAAGTGCTCAAGGTGTAGTAGCCAATCGTCGCTTTCGGATTATCTGGCGTGGTCGCGACGAAAACACGACTGATGCGGCGTTTGACATCCTGCTTGGCTTGCATTTTAAGGTAGCGATCCAGCGCTTCGACACCACACTGAAAGCCCGTCCTGTCATGTGTGGGATTAAGCGGCGCGATAACCAAATTTTGAAAATCAGTCATTTGCTAGCAACACGCTGATCATGTTCTTCAAGAGCTGCGGCCAGTTTGCGATTGAAACTTACCGGAGCGGCCAAAGCCTCGAAAAATATCCTGGAATTTTTCGCTTTCAATGTCATCGTCTCATGCTTTTGAACGGTTTTCTCGGCTTGCTCCAAGGCACTGGTCATTATGAAATGACTGACAGTCTTACCCTCAAAACTAGCAGCACGCTCTATGAGTCTCTTTGAGCTGCTTTTCATACGGAGATTGATCCGTTCGTTTTTATTTTGAGTTGCTGCATCCATGGGAAATAATCCTTGAATTTATTTTACTTTTACTGCAAACAATGTACGTCAAAAAGGTGCCTTTGTCAATAAAACGATAAGAATTCCCTTTTTCATTCCGCAATCCACAATCCCAAATCCCTGGCCCAGACCTGCTTTATGAAGATTGTCTATATTAGCTCTAACTTTTTTTTACTCCCTTCCGGTTTTTCCCATTCAATGTTCGAATTTGGACATTCGATGTTCGATCAATTACTTCCTGGTAAGTGCAGCTGCTGCGACACGCATAACTTCTTTGTTGGTTATCGCTTCAAGTTTCTTTTTAACCTTTCTTGAAAAATATTCTTGCTCGGTCTTATTCAAAGGCTCTCCGTGGTACTTTTTCAAAACAAGTTCCTTTTGTTTCGGGGCAAATAGAGTACTCAGATAGTAGTTCAGCTGAAATGAACGGCGCTGCCGGTTCTTTGCTCTATCGCGAGTTGATTTAGAAGTTGATAGATTCGCAGCGTATCTGTTAAGCGCGTTCCGCAAACGTTCATTTGACAGAGTAACCTTATTTCCAAGGTCTACAACATCATTTGTGAGCAGGTCGCCATACTTTGCCTTCAAAGATTTTGATAGGCTCTCGAGATTTTTAGGTATGTCCAAACCCTGTTGAGCGAGCAAAGTCGAGCTCAACAACAGTAGCTTTTCCAGAACTTGTTGTTTGCGGCTGTCAGATTTGTGCCTGGACAATAGGGTCCTGAAATTTAATTTCAGGTCTCTTTGAGCACAATTTGCCAGGACGACAGGAAAGCCTTCGACCAGCCTTGGATCTTCAGATTCTGCCAGCTCGGCTAAAAGTTCAAGCACCTCATAGGCTTTAACTTTACGAGTTTCCGGTCGAATGAGCGCATAGCCCAGACGTCCCAAATTTAAAATAAGATCTTCCCTTCTCATAGACGTGACCTAACTTTCTGATAAAATTTATCGTTTATCAATTGCTCTTCATGCAAGCCTTCAGCTAAATAACCAAAATTTTGCAACACTTTTTCAGGATTCAAATCATATCGCGCCGCCTCAGAATACCTCTCAAACAATTTATCCGCCTTCACCTGTCCCGTGGCGAAAGCCGCAATGCAGTCCTCTCTATCGGCGGGAGTTCCTCGAAACATCTTGGTAATAATCAAATCCGTAAGATTTAACACGCCAAGGTAGATATGGGACCACCTATTAATCAGGATATGGTTATTTCCCTTCAATGGTGACTCTAAAAGATCTGTCGTGAAAACTCGGTTGCCGCACCAGAGCTGATAGATAAAATTGGGATCATCCTCATGAGCAAGACCGTTCCCTTTAAAACGA
This sequence comes from uncultured Desulfobacterales bacterium, assembly GCA_947259065.1. Classification (GTDB taxonomy): domain Bacteria; phylum Desulfobacterota; class Desulfobacteria; order Desulfobacterales; family JAFDCJ01; genus JAFDCJ01. The sequence continues at coordinate 748 of CAMYLH010000317.1, read as the reverse complement.
TAATTCAAGGCCATTAAAAACTTGATCAACTTATCGAATTCATTTTTCTCAGGCACGATGAGGTCAATATCTTTAGTTGACTCCTTGATATTGAGAAGGGTCAACGCTGTTCCACCACAGGCGATCAGACGAACGCGAAAATTCATTAAGCTGTCCCAATTTTCTAAAGTATCCAGCAAGTCAATGCCACTTATCCTATATGTGTTGGACCGAACCATGTAGCCTCCACTTGATCCAAAATATATGTCTTTTCGTTGTGTTTGTCAATGTTATTTTGTATTTAATTGTACAAATATTTTGTATTAATATATACAAATAATTTGCATAGAAAAGTACAAATATTAGATTTAATCTTTGCGTCTTTGCACAAAACTTTTTCCCTTCAGCCCCTTATCATTTCACTTTTCTCTATCAGCTGTAAACAATGAGCTGGCGCTAGAGGCTATTTTTTCGACTTTCGTATTCCTCCTTCCCTATGGTGCTTCCGGCTTCCGGCTCGACTCCGTCCCGCAGGGGAATACTGGACTACGCCCCGGAGGGTAGAGCCAGCCTACAGCTCGGAGAGGCCGGAGGCCATACCCCCATTTTTAACCCGTTTTGGGGGTTTCCGCCCTCTTTGGGAACAGATAAAAAGGACTATCCACTAAAACCCAGTACCAATACTAAACCCTCTCGTAAAAAAATCGCTTTTCTTAATTTTTACGAGACCATCAGAAAGAAGGTAATTCCGGACAACATGTAATCATTT
>CAMYLH010000316.1 GCA_947259065.1 uncultured Desulfobacterales bacterium | reverse complement strand
TAGTGCGAAGCAGGAAAGATCATCATCGGTGTTGTATAGGGGGTTTCATCGGTAATTCGTTCATACATTTCAAAGAGGTTGCCATATTTTTTGGCGATCACATCTTTGCCGTCTCGTTGGGTGGCATCTGAAAAGTCAAGGTACACAGCACATCTTGTCAGGCCGACGCCGCGCCCCGCATCGCATTGTTCCTTGGCGTTTCGAGAAGCCACATCGCGGGGAACCAGATTGCCGAAACTAGGATATTTTTCTTCCAAAAAGTAGAAACGATCCGATTCAGGAATATCCTGAGGCTCGCGGATGTCACCGCTATGGCGAGGCACCCACACACGACCGTCATTCCTCAGACTCTCACTCATCAGGGTTAGTTTGGACTGGTGGTCTCCGGTGTGAGGGATACAGGTCGGATGGATTTGTGTAAAGCACGGGTTGGCGAATACCGCTCCTCTTTTGTAGGCGCGAAAACAGGCCCCCACATTTGAAGATTCGGCGTTGGTGGAAAGGTAAAATATGTTTCCATAACCGCCTGAGGTTAAAAGTACGGCATCGGCAGCGTAAGATTCAAATTCACCGGTGATTAGATTGCGGGCCACAATTCCGCGCGCTTGATCGTTTACGATAACGAGATCAAGCATTTCGCGGCGCGGGAACATCTCCACGTTTTCTGCCGCCACCTGACGCATCAAAGCGCCGTATGCGCCGAGCAATAGCTGTTGCCCCGTCTGTCCCCTGGCATAGAATGTCCGGGACACCTGAGCACCACCAAACGAACGGTTGTCCAGCAATCCTCCGTAACCTCTCGCAAAGGGTATACCCTGGGCGACGCAATGGTCTATGATATTATTGCTAAGCTGGGCCAGGCGGTAAACATTGGCTTCTCTGGATCGAAAATCTCCCCCTTTTATCGTGTCATAAAAAAGCCGCCAAATGCTGTCGCCATCATTCTGATAATTTTTGGCAGCGTTGATTCCCCCCTGAGCGGCGATGCTATGTGCGCGCCGCGGGGAATCTTGAATGCAGAACGTCTTTACATGATATCCGAGCTCAGCAAGGCTAGCAGATGCCGAACTGCCCGCCAGGCCGGTGCCAATAACGATGATCTCGAATTTCCGTTTGTTGGCCGGGTTGACCAGCTTCAGATCGAAACGGTGACGATCCCATTTTCCTTCGAGGGGGCCGCCGGGTATTTTGGCGTCAAATTGCATGGTTTATCCTCTCTAAACACTTAGGGCTATATATATCGGAAGAAAGCCAAATCCTACGGCGACAATAACTCCGATAATGACACTGAGCGTCATGATCGCCGGCATGTATCTTGGGTGGTTGCCTCCTAGTGTCTGAAATGCGCTCCACAATCCGTGTCGGACATGAAACGCCACAATAATCATTACCGCCATATAGATGATAACGTATACCGGGTTTGCAAACGCTGAAGAGACAATTTGGAAAATGGTTCGATCAGTTTTGTCGACAAAGCTAAAATTTATCAAATGGAAGATGACAAATCCCAAAATGATCAGACCGGTATACGGCATGGTTCTCGAGCTCAGGGTACGCCCCCCTGACGATTCATAGCGCGAGTAACCGGTCGGCCGTGCCTGCCAGTTTTGAAGAAATAAAACAATTCCGGTAATGATATGAACTCCGGCAAATAACAGCAGCCCCAATTCAAAAACAGTGAGCAGCGGCCCCAGGGAATGCAATTTTTCGGCGTAAGCGTTAAATGCGGCTCCGCCGCCATAGATGGTAAGATTTCCCGCCAGATGAGCCATCAGGAAACCTATGAATGCCAGGCCGGTCACTGCCATCATCAACTTTTTCCCAATGGAAGACCAGAGGGTCTGCTTTATCCAGTTCATTTTCTTCTCCCTGTTTTCCTTGGAAAACCCATGAGGTCATTAAAAAGATTTAATTTTTATTTTTTTTCATTTTGGCTGTCAACATAATTTTTTAGCTTAATTTAGGCGAATTCGCCTTTTATGTCCTCCAATAACCGGCCAAACCGGCCAACCTATCTCAAAACTACTCGATGCGTGGCCCTCTTTCAGGGGCTCCACAAAACTAGGCCCTTCGGAACCGCATCTTTATTCATCAAGCCACCATTCATCGCGGCTGGTTTCCATGACGGCATCGGCAATTTTGCTGCCGGTTTTGGTTTTAAGCCGGTTTATCACATTCTGAATCCAGGATCTAGGCGGCTTATAGCCGATGTCTATGAGGTCTTTTAGCTCGAAAATAAGTGCGAGCTGGTCGGCATCATGGGCCAGTTTGGCTTCGATGGTATGACCATTGTTGAATTCATTGAAGAGATCGGTCAGATTTTCTCCGAAAGCAAGCCCTTCGATAGTGTCCTCAAGCGCTTTGGTTTCGTCGGCCGTGACGTATTTCTTATTGACGGTGTTCAGATCCCCGATCCTGGTTTCCGGCAGATCGTGGATGAGACACATGCTGATTAATCTCAATGCATCTATCTCCGGTTCCATGCGGGACATCACGTAGGCGATAAAGGTTGTGCTAAAACAATGTTCAGCAACCGATTCTTTGCCGACACCCAGGAAGTGATACCCCGACCGGGGAATCTCCTTTAGCATTTTGGCTTCAAATAGTAAATTAGCAATGTTTTTCATAGCAGTCCCTTGTTGACTGGTTGGTTAGGATGGTTCGGATCGTTTAGGTCATTCGAAATGTCGCGTAACGTTGCGATGTTCAGAATGCCTCCTCTGCATGTACGTTCTACCCGGACCAACACGGCATTGCTAATTTCCTGACGGCAGATCGCAACCATTCCAACTATACTCATAATTGCCGCCGTCCTTGAAGGCAAGCTTAAAATATCGATGGAGATGTCAGATTTCAAATATGTTGACACTCTGGTCATTTCTGATATAACTTAAAAATAATTAAAACAGAAAGTTATTACACTTGTTTACTGCAAATCTGTTCTTATATTCCACTATTACAAAAAAAATATTATCTTTCATTAATTAAAAAAAACGGAGTGTTATATGCCGGTTGCCCGAATTGATCTGATTCACATGATTGGCAATGCCAGCCTTATCGTTCAACTTGTTCTGCTTCTGCTGCTGTTTTTTTCCGTTACCTCATGGGCAATTATATTAATTAAATATCGATATATTAAAAAGGCGTTCGAACAGTCTGCCGAATTTACTGAATTTTTTTGGAAAAGCCGTGATCTGTCAAACGCCTTTACAAAAGCCAAGCAACTTCGTGGAAGTCCGGTGGCCAGAATTTTTCGTATCGGCTACGTGGAATTAAAAAAAACGAGTCAGTCCGGAGACACATCCCAGCCGCAATCATCCGAGGAAAACAGAGAGAATTCTTCTTTTAGTACCAAATTCAGCGGAATGGGCAATGTAAACCGATCATTGCGCCGGGCGATGAACACAGAGATGACCCGACTGACGCAGATGGTTCCCTTTTTAGCAACCACCGGAAACACCACGCCGTTCATCGGTTTGTTTGGAACGGTGTGGGGCATTATGAACTCTTTCAGTGGAATCGGCCAGAGAGGCTCCGCCAGTCTGGCGGTGGTCGCTCCCGGTATATCCGAGGCGCTCGTGGCGACCGCTGCGGGGCTGGCAGCCGCTATACCGGCTGTCATCGCGTTCAATTTTTTTATGAATAAAATCCGAATTGTCGAGACTGAGATGCAGAGTTTTTCGGCTGACTTTCTCAACATCATTGAGCGCGACATTTTGCGGACCGAGAGGAGGTAAGAATGGCCCACGCAGGGAACCATCGGGAGCTCATGTCTGACATTAACGTCACCCCATTTGTGGATGTCATGCTCGTTCTCCTAATTATTTTCATGGTCACCGCGCCCATGATGGTACAGGGACTGAACGTCGATTTGCCTGAGGCGACGGCCAAACCGCTTGATTCCGAAAAGGAGCACCTTGTCATTACGATCGACAAAAATCATCTGGTGTATATTAATGACTTTAAGGTTTCCGTCGAATTTTTGGGTGAAAAACTGGATAAAATGCTTCAAGGCCGCAGCGATCGGGAAGTATATCTCAAAGCCGATAAAAATATTCCCTATGGAATCGTTGTTCAGGTGATGGCGGAAATTAATTAAAAAAGATAAGCGACCTGAAAAAAACAGAAAGTTGATGAAAACGAACTTACATTCTCATGCCTATCCCTTAGGGAAGGGCATTGATTCCCGAACGATGCTGATTTATTTTGGGATTTCGCTTTTCATTCATCTAAGTTTTATCGGATACATGTTATTTTTGCCTGAATCGGCCCCCAGGCGGCACTTCTCACCCGGATCGATTCACGTTAGTTTGGTATCGCTGCCCGGCCTCCCGGCATCTGCCCCGGCGCCGGCGGCAAAGACCGTCGTCATACCAAAACCTAAGGCAAAAAAGACAGTCAAAGCGCCGGTAATTGAGGAGCCGCCTCCCAAGCCGCCTCCGGCAGCAGCCAAGCCTCAAAAGACGGTTTCACTTGCTTCTGAAAAAAGAAAATATAAGGTTAAGAAATCCCTTAAGAAAAAAACCATCAATCGCCGGAAAATGATTGACCAGGCAGTGTCCGGGGTTCAAAAAAAAATTGAAAAATCGAAATCCGACTCCGTCAGCCAGGCCATCGCAGCTTTAAAAAAGAAAGTTGCTGAGACCCAAGCAAGTACCGTGCAGACAGATAAGACCGCCAGGGCAGCGACAGGTACGGCAGGTGCGGTTGTACCCGGAGCAACCGGATCCGGTCGTCAGCGAGCTCTGGATCTGATAGACATTTATAAAATTGAAGTTGCCTTTCAAGTGGAAAGGCACTGGGCGTTTTCCGAGCAACTGGCCGGAAACGGCAGCGCGTTGCAATCCAGCTTGGTGTTCAGAGTTCTACCCAGCGGCGAGGTCAGTGATATCAGGTTTACGAAGCGATCCGGCAATTCATATCTAGATGAATCGGCATACAAAGCTATTATTAAGGCCAGTCCGGTCTCGCCGCATCCTGAAGGGGTCAGGGCATTGTATGTGACGGTGGCGCTCAGGTTCACACCTCAAGGCGTCCGATGATCGCATTCTGATGTGCAGGTTGCCGACAAAAGCGGTTTGTACGCTTTCGGCGCATAACCGATATTTTCTTGACGACAGCGCGTTAAGTGGGGTTTATCTCCTTAATCACGGCCGTCGCACTCTCCGAGGCGTAGGCTGCGAGCCCGCTTCCAGCTCATAGGCTTCATAGGCCCACAGGCCGGAGGGGAGGCCAGGGCGGGCGTGAACGTTGAACCCTTCAACCTATACCTATACAGCAGGGATATTGGGATGATCTTTCGTCGTTTGAAACGCATTGCGTTTATAATGATGGTCTCTATTTTGACAGCATCCGGATCGAGCTTCGCCCAAAGCGGCAGCGATCCGTATGACTATATAGATATCAGCAAACCGTTTCTAAGAAAAATTCCGCTGGCGATTCCGCTGTTCAAAAATGAAACCGGTACAGCGGAAGAAGCCCGGTTGTCAAAATCATCAGCCGATTTGCTTTCTGCCAGCCTTGAATTTACCGGATATTTTAAAATACTTGATCGCCAGGCATTTCTTTTCGACCCTCAATCCGACGGAATTCTGACTCCCCAAATCAATTTTGCAAACTGGACTGTCATTGGGGCAGAATTGCTGATTACCGGTCTTTACGAAGAAAATAACGGGAAAATAGCGATGGAACTCCGCCTTTTTGATACGTTCAAAGGGCGGCGTATCCTGGGCAAAAAATATTCCGGCAAGACGGCCGATGAACGCAGGATGATTCATCGATTTTGCAGTGAAGTAATTCAGTATCTAACCGGTTCCAAAGGCGTGTTCAGCAGTAAAATTGCATTCGTTTCCACCGGTTCCGGCAATAAAGAGATTTACAGTAGCGAATTTGATGGTTATAATCCAAATCAATTAACTCGCAATCATTCAATTACCTTATTTCCGGCATGGTCTTCCGATGGCCGCTATCTGGCATATACGTCCTATAAAGAGGGAAAACCGGATCTATTTATTAAAAACTTGGCTGAGATGCAGGAAATTTCCATTACCCAAAAAGGCCTCAACATAACGCCGGCATGGGTCCCGGGAAGATTTGAGCTGGCGGCAACGCTTTCTTTTTCAGGTGATCAGGAAATTTATCTGTTGACTGGTTCGGGTAAAATTATTAAAAGATTAACAAAAATGCAGGGAAGCGATATATCTCCTTCCTGGTCACCGGACGGCAAGAAATTTGCCTTTGTTTCCAATCGATCGGGAAATCCTCAAGTTTACATACAGGATATGTCCTCCGGCAAGGTAAAACGATTAACCTACGAGGGCAACTATAATACTCAGCCAAGTTGGTCCCCTCGAGGTGATAAAATTGCATATGCATCGTTTGAAAACGACCATCATAATATTGCTGTGATTGATATCGAAGGTCGGCAACCTCTCCAATTAACCTACGACTCAGGAGATAATGAAGCACCATCATGGTCGCCCGACGGGAGTCTTATTGTCTTCAGCTCAACCCGCGAGGGACCTTCTCGAATATATGTAATGACTGCATCTGGAACCGATCAGCGTCGTTTGCTTGTGCTGAACGGTGAGCAGACAAACCCAAAATGGTCTATGAACGATTTCAACAACTGAAGTATTTCCGAATGTGAAAGGAGGAAAAAATGCAAAAGAAGAAATGGATTTATTTGGCGATGTTGTTTGTAATTCCTGGATTGATGTTTACCGTTTCGTGCCAAAAGAAGTTGGTCGATGC
>CAMYLH010000315.1 GCA_947259065.1 uncultured Desulfobacterales bacterium | reverse complement strand
CGGAAGCTGGGGCAGGATTCTTTATTTCACTGTATATCCTCGTCCTTCAAGGCAGGCACCATAAGCGCGGATGTAAGAATTTCGACCCTGCATGTAGGCATTGGCCTGTTCCTGCTCCCACTGTTTTTGGGCTGTTTGCTGGCTGCGCCTCTGATCCCGCCTTCTCATTCCTCCAATCAGACCTCCTGAAGCCGCACCGATGGCCGCTCCTTTTTTAGCATCTCCCCCAATTGCGCCGGCCACCACTCCGACGGTTCCACCCCGCAAAGCCCCACGGCCCACACCACCCTTCTGAGCCTCTTGCTGGGGCGGCGGCGCCGTTGCCGGCGGCATTGCCATGGGATCAAAACCACTTTGCTCCTTAGCCCAGGAGTAACACGCGAATTTGTCTTTTTCCATCTGATCCTGGCTTTGGCCTTTGGCAGGATAGATTATCAGTTCCTGACTCCAACCAGGGGTTGCCATAAAAAATAAAAAAGCAGTAAGTACCAATGATATTGATTTAACGTTCATGTTAATACCCCTTTTAAACTGATAACCTCTTGTCGAATGGTGTTTTAATACTATTTCATGCCGGATATTTTACCAGAAAACTTTAGCGAATCTTTTTCATTTCTTCAAATGTGCCTTCCGTGTGCGTTCACTCGGTGTCACATTTATAGCCGGTTTACTTTCTACCAAAGTTATTGTCAATGGCTACCATACGTAACTCGTTTTGGGAATCAAAAAATTTCGGCCTCCATGTACATCTGCACGACGCCAATGAACTTTGCTATGGGGTCACTCAAAAATAATTTCACATTTTCATGCCATTAAAGTGTAATTCCATTGGGGGAATATTTCATGTCGATTGATTTTAAGTGACGCCATTTGTTTGTCAGGAATCTTTTTGCCTTTTTCATAATGCTTGGTTACAAGATGTGCATCTACCGTTAATCCCTTTGAATTTTTTGTTGTCTTTATATGGTTGATCATTGTTTCATAACTTCTTAATGGAACCCCTTGCCAATTTTTACTTATCGCACTAAAAAGCCTGTGTTCAATAGGATTCCACTTTGAGCACCCTGGTGGATAATGGCATACCGTTGTCTCAATTCCGTATCGACTACAAAGCTTTTTCTGTAACTCGTACTTCCAAACACGCGAGCGAGAACTATTGCTTCCGCCGCCATCGGCTAATATAAGCGCTTTTGGTGATTGACGGTAGTTTGTACTTCCTTTTATATCCCACCAGCCGGCAATTGATTCAACGGCAAAAGACGGTGTGTCATAACTTGTTCCTACAAATACGGTTCCTGTATTGGCCGCTATATCATAAATACCATAGGGGTTTGCTTTGCCGATCGCATCAGAAGGAAAATCATATACATTTACATTTTCAGACTCACGGCAATACGTGGCACCATAATTTTTATAGTTTCCTATCAACTCCTTTTTCTTGCCGTCAACACTAATTACCACATAGCCTTTTTTGAAAAATTCTTCGCACACCATGGCAATGTACTTAAACTGCTGATCCCTATCTTTCGGATCCAGCTTAGCATTTGTTTCATACTTTTTATGATTAACTCTAAGAGAAAAATCTAACTTCTTTAATAGCTTGCCAACAGTATTTGCGCAAACATCAATGCCATTTGCCCTCAGTTCACCAGCAATCTTTTCAGTGGTCTTGCGTGTCCATTTTAATCCGGTAATCGGGTCGCCGGCCGTATCATGTTCCATAATTTTTTCAATACGCGCTATGATTTCGGGGTTTTTTTTCCTGTGAAAATCCGCCCGCCGCCTTTTTTGCGCACCCGCTCTGGTTCAAAATCTTGCGATAGCAGTTGCGAGCGTCCTTTTGCTACCGTATGTGCGTCGATGCCAAAAAGATCGGCTATTTGTCTATCTCCCCCATAACCAATTTTAAGTGATTCCAAACCGGCATATATACGCCGCTGCTTTTCATCGAGCATTGTAAAAAACAAAACAATCGCCGCTTTAAGCTCATGCACTAATAGCTCACTTTGTAAACTGTCAGGTATTAAGATCGATTTTAGATCTTTATCCTTGCGCAATAAGAGTTGTCGTTTTTGTGTTTTGGGCTCAGACGAAAAATAAACATAGCAGCCCGATATTTTCTGGCGCCGGATATCATCTCTTCGATAAAGACAAAATAATGGTTCTTTTACGGCAAGATGCAACAAACTTTCCAGTTCACGTGCACTAAAGCCTGCTTCGCAATTATTCACAAAAGCTTTTACAGTTTGCATTAACGTACCATATCTGGAAAATAATACTGATTCAAATGACCATAATCCTTGCGAATCAAAATCAGCTATTTCATCCAGCGTATAATATTTACCCCTATGAGAATAACTGCTATGGTAGGATAACTCTTGTAATTTTCGGATTACAGTCATATTAACATGGGTTCCCAAAGCGGTTTGCAATTCGGACATTGTTGCGATCTTTTGCTTTACCAGCAAGTCTTTGATACTATTGGCGTGATACGTTTTGGTTCTCATAATGTTATAATTCCTCCTATTTTAGATAGAATAGGCAGAATTCTAACATTTGTCAATAAATAGTTTCTAAGATTCTCTTATCGTTACTGCCGATTATTAGCGGTTTACATGAGAGTAGAGTATTATTAGATGTATTAAGATCAGATTTTTTTGTTCTAAATCTTCTATAGAATGTTAATTTAATGATGAGCGGCTGCTTAGTATTATTGATACTGTTAAAATAATTAGGTAAATACCGCATGTTGTGGTACGTGATTATGCTTCATTATTAAAGATACATTGAGTTATGTAGCGAGTTTACTTAACCTACTGAAAATATATAGAAATCAAGTTTGTGTCAAGGAAATTCAAATTTAGATAAATAACAGTTGGTTATCAAAGAACTTACAGATTTGTAAAAAAACTGTCAACATAACAATTTTCATAAGGGCATACAGCTTTAGAGCCGGTCCATAGCTGCAATAGACCTGTTAGAGGCTATCGAGCCATTCCAAAATGTCTTTTCTATTCTCCCAATCGATTAACTCATTTATCTTCAGGTCATCAGAGAGATTCGATTTAGTATATTCAATAAATTCTTTTTGTACTTGTCGCTTTCGTCTCAGATCCAGGTGTAAATAAATCATGGTAGATTCAATATTATCATGGCCCAGGCGGTTTTTGATATCCGACAGTGATTTGCCGCAAGAGAGCATTCTGACCGCACATGCGTGACGAAAACTATGGACCGGATTTATATCTTTGAGACGTTTGGGGCTCAAGGCCCTGTAAAGATATATTTTACATATGCGGTAAATACCGTGGCGGGTAATATGGGTGCCGCGTTGATTGATAAACAAATAATGCTGATATAGCCGTTTGGGTGTAGTGCGGTATTTGGCAATATAGAGTTTGATGAGCTGAACCGTTTTGGGCTTTAATGTGATCTGTCGATAACGATTGCCTTTTCCCAGGATGCCAAGGGTGGCATTTTGGGGATCAAAGTAGTCCAGTTTAAGGGTTGCGATTTCACTGGCTCTGGCGCCTGAGTCTTCGAGCAGATGCAAGATGGTATAATCGCGAAAACCATCTTTTTTGGTAAGCTCAACGCGTTGAAAGACTTTGAGGATTTCATCGGGGTACAAAAAGCCGATAAGTTGTTTTTGTGTGCGCTTTTGTGGGATGGCCAATATTGTCTCGGCCAGTTTTCGGTTTTGCGGATACATCAAGCGGATCATTTTAGCCAGTGACTTGATGGCAGCCAGCCGGTGGTTTCGGGTGATGGTCCTGTTGTTGCGATCGGATTCAAGGTGATTGAGAAAGGTCAGAATCAAGTCAGCAGAAAGATGCTCAATCTGCAGCGATTTGATTTTGATGCCAAGACGATCGGCAGCGAAGGGCAAAAACAGGCCGAAGGCATCCCGATAGGCTTTGATGGTTTGATCACTACAGCCCTTGATGCGAATGAGGTATTGATCAAAAAATTGATACATACAGGTGGCAAGTTTCATCGGTGCTCTTTTTGCGATTTGGCAAAATAAAACAATTGCTGACGCTGCTTGGCATCTATAACTTTAAGATACTGAGTAGTATATCTGTATTCCCGGTGGCCCATGTAGGCGGCGAGCACCGGCAGAGCATTTTGGGGGCAATCGCCTCTGTTTTTGACAGCGTTTAA
>CAMYLH010000314.1 GCA_947259065.1 uncultured Desulfobacterales bacterium | reverse complement strand
ATACAGGCCAAGTTGTTAAGAGCAATCCAGGAAGGTGAAATCCAGCGAGTCGGATCAGAACAGACGATTTACGTAGATGTGAGATAGTTGGTTGCTACAAATCGAGACCTTGAAAAGGAAGTTAATTCGGGCAGGTTTAGAGCCGACCTGTATCATCGTCTAAATGTTTATCCCATAAAAGTACCGGCTTTGCGCGAACGTAAAGAGGACATCTCGCTTCTAACTGGATATTTTTGTGATCGGATGCAACGTCGCCTGGGTTTGGGGCCGGTTCGAATCAATACCAATGCTGTTGAAATTTTGAGTCGATATTCTTGGCCGGGAAACGTACGCGAGCTGGAAAATATTATTTCAAGAGCAATCCTTAAGGCCTCATCTGAATCGCCTCGTGGTAATCCAGTTATCATTAAACCGATTCATCTTGGTGGTGATTTAATATCCATAGATAAAAATAATCAAGTTTTATCCTCAAATTTGGATTCTTTAATATCAAAAGAACCGTCTCTTAATGAAGCGGTCCAACAGTTTAAAAAACATCTCATACATAGTGCGCTTTCTAAAAATGATGGCAATTGGGCAGCCGCAGCAAAAGAGTTAGGAATGCACCGGAGTAATCTTCATCATCTCGCTACCCGTTTAGGCCTGCGCGAGAAAGCGAAAAAACGCAATTTTTAGTATACACTATTGACTGGTAATTTTTGATAATAGACCAAAGCGCTGGAGCGGTAATGCAGTGCTTACGAATTGCTCCAAATTCATACATCATGATGTCGATGTTGGGCACTTTTTTGCTCAAGCTTTTCAAGGACTAAGCGCATTAATTTATCGGTTATGAATCACCTTTTACAGGCAATTCAATTTTAAATACGGTTCCTTTGCCCGGAATGCTCTCGCAGGTTATATCACCTTGAAAGGATTTAACAATGTTGTATGCGATGGAAAGGCCTAACCCAAAATGTCCGCCTTTCTTGGTACTGACGTAAGGATCAAACAACTTCTCCTTTATGGCATCTGGCATACCAGGCCCCTCATCTCTAACCTGTATCTGTATGTAACCGATGGCATCTTTTTTCTCGATCACCGGCCTGCTGCCAACTGGAACCGAAAAATGACGAGTCTGAATATAAAGATTTCCACCCGACGTCATGGCTTCAACCGCATTTTTTATGAGGTTTAAAATAACTTGTTTGAGACCTGCCTTGTCCGCGTTGACTTTTGGTAGAGCCTTTTCAAAACTCGTCACTATTTTTATATCTGAATGCTCTAATAAGGAATCCTTGGTAAGTTTGACGATATCCATGACCAAAGCATTAACATCAATCATTTCTTGCGTTTCTGGCTTTTCCTTTGAAAAATCAGTTAATTTCTGCAGGACTTGGGCGACACGGCTAATCTCTTCGTTGATAATCCCAATTTCATCCAGCGCGTTATTTCCCTCGGATAACTTTATTTCAAGTATTTTTAAATAATTTTTAATAATGCTCAAAGGATTGTTGACTTCGTGGACCACTCTCCTTGCCAGATCGCTGGAAGCCTCTGCACGCTTGACCTGAACCTCATGCAATTGTTTCTGCCTGAGATGATCGAGTTGAAGCGCTAAAGCACCTTTATGAATTAAAATTTTCAACAGTTTTTCGTTTCTTGAAAGGTAGGTCAAATCGCTTTTCTGGATTGATAGAACCAAGACCCCCACCGAGTCCTCTTGTGCTGCTATGGGAAGACAATAGATGCCTTGCCCTCCAAGCAAGCCAATGATTTGTTCATCGATGATCGGTAAAAAGCTTTGCACCCCCACCTTGAAAGAGTTCAGCGGCGTTTTTTCAAGAATGACTTTTACCAGTAGGCTTTGTTCCAAACTCATGGGAACAGCAAGGCTGTGGTTTTTTGTATAGCGACCATTTACATTTTGAACATACCCAAAAAGAACCCCTTTTTCCGCATCTAACAGGAAGTAAATGAAACGATCGATATCCACCAGTATTTTCAGCCCGTCTGAAATAACGGTTAGAAAGTCATTCTTATCCTTCGCTGTCAGGAATCCCTCAAGCGTTACCGTAAGCAGCGATATGTTCCGCACATCCTGGACGAGGACATCCTGTATCTTGCGATCTTTTTCATCGATCGATTTTATAGCTGGTTCAGCAATATTTATCCCAATGCCTAAGGCATTTGCCACATCCTGGGCCTTAAGTCCGGATTTTTCAATAAAATCGTTACACTCCGATGAGCTAAATCCCAAAATTTTTTGGGCCAATGCGATGCCTTCGTTTATTTTGGTTTCAGTGTCCTGGCATAAAAAATTCGCGATATAGACAATCTGCGTCATTGGAAGGGCTTGTGCGATACGGGCAGAGCTTTCATGATGATAGCGTACTGGATCCGAAATCACGCTCTGGAAGTTCCAACGATGTAGAAGCCATGTCGCAACCTCGCTGTGTGTTGCACCATAACGGGTCTCTTGATTTATTAGCCGTTGCCGATCACTATGACTATCTTCAAGAATATCTTTGTTTTCCGCATTAAAATTTGTCCACAGCACTACTTTGCCAATGTCATGCAAAAGGCCGGAAACAAATGCCTCATCCGGTTGGCTGAAGTTAAGATTTACGGCCATATTTTTTGCTAAAAAGGCACATCTGAGCGAATGCCACCAGAACGATTTCAGATTGAACGATCCGTCACTCGTATTCTTGGAAAAAGCTTCATAGACACAGGCGCAGATAGCTATGTTCTTGATTCCACTGATACCAATGAGGTTAACGGCCCGGTCGATTTCATAAATTTTCGAAGACAGTCCAAAATAGTTTGAATTGACCAATTTCAGGACGTTAATACTCAAGGAGGGGTCTTTGCTTACAATGGCTGCAATTTCGTCGAGATTAACCCGGTCCTGGCTGCAGGCTTCAAACAGTTTCAGTAAAATGTGAGGAAGAGTGGGAAGATTTTTCAGGACAGATATTTGATCAAAAAAAGGTTTTTGAGCTTCCATTAACTGCACACTCCCAAATCAGAAAGAATATCATACCAAATACTGATCGTTTTAAGGTCGGAGAGACGGTTTCTGATAAGTATCCTCACTTTTTAACAATTTAAATTTATAGGAAACATTCCTCCATTCATTTCGAAGCATGAATTATGCCAAAATGTTAAATTTAATTATTTCTAATTATTATAGAATGTTAAAAAGTTTAACGTAGAAAGTGGAGTGTGTCTATCGATGAGATTTTGACTATATACAACTTAGAGGTTTGAATTTTGACCTTATACGGGCGAGATCGGATGATTCTAATTGAAGGTTACTGATGAGTAAAGACCACCCGGCCAGTCTGTGGTGGTGTGAAATTAATATCTCGAAGCTCCAAGCTCCGATACAAGATGACAGATGCTCCCTTTTACAGCGATTATAGCCCCCCTGGCAGTGATCATCACATTCCCCGAGATCGTTGCTATTTTTTTAAGCCTGCAATTCCCAGGGAGCATGTGAAAGAACTTTGCTCCCGCTTTCCGTGACCAAAACCTGCTCTTCGAGAACATATATTCCATCTTCTTCAATACAGCCGGGTTCGATATGAAGAATCATACCGGGTTTAAGTATGGTATCATCATCCAGGCTGATGTAAGGCGGCTCGGTAGTATGAAGCCCGCTACCGTGTCCAAATCGCAGCGCGGGCCAGGAGGTCATATCGATATTTAGCTTTTCGGCGGTGTCTATCTGAACTCTATATAAATCGGAACTCGAAATCCCGGGAATGGTCGCCTCAACACCGGCCTCAAGGATTTTATGAATTTTGCCCCATTTTTCGAGCTGCACTGAGGAAGCGCCGCCGGCCACCATTCCCCTGCAGTAGTCTGTATGGTAGCCATGCATTACAATGCCCAAATCCACCCACAGAAGATCGCTTTTTTTAAGCCGGAGATCAGGCTGCGAACTCCCGGCAGCTTGTCGGAAATCATAATCACCGATACAGACGATTACCCATCCAAAGTCCGCAACACTAACGATGATCACCCGTTGAAACAGATTTTTTAGCTCCCGGGTTGTCATCCCGGTTTCAACAGCCTCAAAGGTTCTTTTAAAGATGGAATCTTGCATTTTGCAGGCTTCGGTAATTATGGCAATTTCAGCTTCAGACTTGACCATTCTCAATTGCCAGAATATATCTGCTGCATCTACAAAGG
>CAMYLH010000313.1 GCA_947259065.1 uncultured Desulfobacterales bacterium | reverse complement strand
ACTATATGGTCTGTGATTTTAGCTTTTAAGATATTTCAGTTCATTTGGCTATTTATATGCTTTGATCCAATCAATCTCAAGGCGAAATTTACCAGCTTGTTTATCGGATATCAGAAATCCGACCTGCTGGATCTGGTCAGGCGAGATGGGCGATACATCGCTCAGAATGCGTCCCCGGAAGACCGGAACGAACTTGCTGAAAGGAACACGAATATTCATCCAAGTTTCAGGCTGAGTAGCAAAGCGATACCGGTATGAGATGCCGTCGAAACGATTATCTGTTCTTACTCGAAGCTGATAATCTCTTCCATCGCCTCGTATGCGCACATGAAGTCCGATGTAGCCGCCCAGCCGATACGCAGGAGATTTGCTTCGAGTCGACGCAAACCCACCGTTATTTTCCAGAGAGATCCTTCCCTGAAAAGTGGCTGTGCCGGTATCATTGAAGATGATCTCGCTCTGCGAAACTCCCCCCATAACATCATCGTTGATAATCTGCCAATTTTCCTTTTCATCGGTATTATTGAAATCAATTAGTATGCGCTCGGCAGTTTCCATCGTTGCAGAAGTTATATCTGACCAAGATACTAGACTTAAGTAGATATTCAATATGACAATAACAACAAGAACCTTTCGAGCCTTTTTCATGAATGTATCCTCCATTGTTTATTAATATTACAGCGCTTCAGTCATCATTTCTACCCAACCCCCTGCTACCACCAGTTATCAGGGCAATTTTATTATTGAATTTCATGATTACTCCCTTCATCAGGTAACTTTTGATACTCATGTTAAGATATTCTATCGGCCACACACCAGATAAAAAGCCCGGCGAATTGATGTGACCGACAAACCGCGAAGCCCGCCGCCTGAAGACCTTCAACCAGTTCCAGACGATCAAAACGATTCTCCTGTGGATGATCTAAAAACTTGTGACAAACAGGATGAACAATAAATTGACGGGTGATTTCTTCAATATAAAATCTGCCACCAGGTTTGATCACCCTGTGTATCTCTAAAAGCGCGGATTGCCAATCGTGGACATGGTGTAGGGTGCCAAAATCAAAAACCGCATCATAAGTTGCGTCGGTTATTGGGATTTGGCGGGTATTCCCAACCCACAGTTTAACGGCATCTGATCGCAAGCTATGTCTTGTTTTTGACCGTTTAAGCATATCAAAATCAATATCAAAGGCATCGACTTCACGGACCTTAAAAGAGTCCAACAGTAGATCGATACCGCTGCCGCTGCCGCAACCGATTTCAAGGGCTTTTGCCCTGTTCGTGGTTCCTCCCAAGCGCAACAATTGCCGCCCCTCAAAAACCTTCTGGACGAACTCACGCAAGGGGTTGTTGATTAATCTCTGTCCAACCGAGTCTCATTTTCGGCTCCTCAGCTAACCGCGAATTTAGTTGAATGCCCGTGTGCATATTAACTTTGTTGCTTATGGTAAGTCCGACCATACCAGCGGTCAAGTTGCCAGAAGATTGACGACTTGACATCATTAACCCAACAAACTTAACAACCGCCATGCGGCAACAATGTATTGCTGATTCGGATAGGCTTCTAGACCGTCAAAATTTCCGACAACCTGGAAATACTGACCTGGTTGAATGGTTGATTAGGTAAATTATAGTCATAATTTCAGTGTGTTACGATTGTTGAAACATGAAGTGTCCAATTATTTTGCAAGTATGGGTTAAATCCATATTTACAACCACTTAACCAATCAACTAATCAACCAATCAACGATATCTGAAATACGGCATTTGCAGCTGCTTTTGGAAATAAATACCGGACCTGGAAAGTTGCAGCTCACCTTCTTTGACTTCAAACATTGCCAACGGTTTCATGTTTTTAACGATTAAAAAATCAACTTCCTTCCCCTGCTGATAATAATAGGGACTTGTAATCCCTGCGCCATTTATTTGAGAAGCGATTGTTGGCCCTAAGAAACGGTTCTGGGAACCCTCCAAAAATCGTCACATGTTCCAGGATTTCCTTTGCCGATTTAGAGGGGATATCTTGCAAACGGGACAACTGTTCGAACTCTGTCTTTCGATCTGAAATCAACTTATCGTCATTGATTATGAGCTGCATCTCTCCCATTGCCTCAGCCAATCCCAGGGGCAGCATCCGGAAGGAGAAATACTCCCAACCAGGCTATCACACGACTGTCTGAAGTAATCCAGGCGAGCGCTGCCGGTAATGATGAACTAAGCCTGATTTCGATGGATGTCATATAGGCCCTTTAAAATATTCTTCCATTGCTTGTGTTTTTGAATTTCATCAAACGCAATCGGATATAGGGGATTGATTCGGCGCGTCACCCTGGTAAAAAAAAGTTGCCCGCCTGACAAGAATATGTAAAGAAAGAAAAATACCGGCTACTGACCGAAGCTTGATAACATTCGGCGGTAATCAGGCCCAAGTACGATGACACCGGCAGGGGGTTGGTTGTTGCTAATTTTTTCTGAAAGGAGATCATCATGAATGATTTATTCAGTCTGAAACAAAGCGTAGCAATTGTGACCGGAGGAAACGGCGGAATCGGAAAGGGAATCGCACGGGGGTTTGCATCCATGGGAGCCGATGTTGCCATTGTCGCCCGAAATTCGCCGAAAACAGCATCGGCTGTCACTGAGATCAGGGAAGAATTCGGCGTCCGGGCCCTTGGTTTGCTATTTGACGTCACCGATGAAAAGGCGGTTCAACAGATGACGGAAGAAGTGCTGCGGGAATTGGGCCGCATCGATATCTTGGTTAACAATGCCGGCATGAATATTCGTAAAATGCCGCAGGATTATGAAGCCTCGGAGTGGGACCAGGTGATGGCCGGCAATCTGCGCAGCGCATTTTTATGTTCCAAGTGGGTCTACCCGGCTATGAAAACCGCCGGTGGCGGAAAAATCATCAATATCGGCTCCATGACCTCTTATTTCGGTGGCGCTAAACTGGGACCTTACAGCGCCAGCAAAGGTGGCATCGTTCAGATGACCCGCAGCCTGGCCTGTGCCTGGGCTGAGGACAACATCCAGGTCAATGCCATTTTGCCCGGCTGGATCGATACCGAACTGACACGGCAGGCCCGCAAAGACATTGAGGGGCTGCATGAAAAGGTGATTGCCAGGACGCCCAGGGGGAGATGGGGCGAACCGCAAGAACTCGGGGGCGCCGCCATTTTCCTGGCAAGCGCGGCTTCTGATTTTGTCACCGGGATTGCCCTGCCGGTGGACGGAGGATTCTCAAGTAATATTTTATAGCCTGACCCGGACGAGCCGGAATTAAAGATTGAAGATAGCGAAAAGATGCTAAACTTGAACAAGATTATTTTAATATTTTTTTTGTTGACAACCTTAAGTTACCGATATATATTTAGCATATTAGTATATACTTATATAGAATCATGGACAAAACGGAGAAACAGGCAGACATATTCAAGGCCCTATCAGATCCCACCCGGTTGCGGTTGATTAAACTGTTAAACGAGTGCGAACCGGGTATTTGCAGCGGTGGACCCCTGTGCGTTAATGCTTTGGCAAGCCGTTTAGGCGTCACACAATCGGCGGTCTCGCAGCACTTGCGCACCTTGAGACAGGCAGGTTTGGTTCGTGGTGAACGGCATGGTTCCTTTATGCACTACGCACTCGATCCGGGAGGACTTGAAAAATGTAAAACCGCACTTCGCGAAACGCTGGGTGAAAAAATTATCACGGTATAAGGCGATTTTTTTTGCCCTATAATATTAGTATATGCTGATATTCGCAAATATAGATATGAAAGGAGGTGAAAACCATGTGTTGTACCACCGACAGTCATCAAGGGTTTCAAAGAATGGGGCATCGAGGTGCATGCTTGTGCGGATGCGATGACCCTTTGTTTTTTGGGCCGCAATTCATGACCAAAAAGCAAAAGATTACCAGGTTGGAAAAACATCTGGAAAATTTAAAGGATCAGGCTGAGGCCGTTGCCGAGCACATTGCCCAAATCAAGAAAGAAAAGTAGATCACAATCTCAAGAAAGAGAGGAGCAGCCTCGCTCCTCTCAACTTCTTAATTAATCCTTTAAACCTTCAGCTAGGCTGACCAAGCTATCAAATTTCTTGGCCCTGGAAATTATGCGTTATGCAAAAGATGCAGATTCATCACTGAGACAAACTGCGGTGCCGTAGACCATAAGTTCAGCTGCAGTTCCCAC
>CAMYLH010000312.1 GCA_947259065.1 uncultured Desulfobacterales bacterium | reverse complement strand
CACATATATAATCCATCATATTTAATTCGCGGGAAATCAGTGGTCGGCAATACAATGAGCATAGGCCCGAAAGAATTCGGGGTCAAGGTTTTATAGTCTGCAATTTCATACCTGTATTCATTTCTATATCCTGATAAATCATTGCACTCAAAGATAGTCGTCGAGACGTAATCTGCGAGAGATCGATGGAAAAGATATCTTCCGACAACTGGAATTCAGCAGTCGTTACTCCGGAAACAATGATTGAGAAAATCAGGCCGGGGATGAGTATATTTCTGGGTACAGCAGTTGCCGAGCCTCGAACCATGGTACGGCATCTGATGACGTCTGATGCCAAAAATTTGGAAGACCTCGAACTAATTCAACTGGTAAGTTTCGGAGATGCAGTCTCGCGGCAGACGCTCCAGTCTCAGAACTTTCGCTTGAAAACATTCTTCTCCGGCTGGGTGGCGGACGAAGCCATCGAAGAAGGTCAGGTGGATCTGATACCCAGTCGGTTCGTGAAAATTCCCCAACTGATTGAATCCCTTTTGAGACCTGTTGATGTCGCTATCGTCCAAATTACACCTCCCAATGAAGCTGGTTTTTGTAGCCTGGGGATTGCTGTCGATGTTGCCCGCGAAGCCCTGGAACAGGCCAGCATAAAAGTGGGTGAAATCAATACCCAAATTCCCCGGACCTTTGGGGATACTTTCGTTCCGTTATCTGAATTTGATTTTTTGATTTGTTCGACAGATCCACCGATATATTTTGAACGTTGGGAGATTGATGATATCTGGTATCAAGTGGCTCAGCATGTGGCCTCGCTCATTGAAGATGAGAGCTGCCTGGCGTTTTCCATCGGTCCGCTCTACGAGGCCCTGGCCAAAATCCTGGTAAATAAACGTAATTTGGGAATTCACTCCCCTTTTTTTACTGATCCTTTGATGGATTTGATGAAAAGCGGGGCTGTCACCAATCGGCGTAAGGAAACATATCGGGGAAAAGCGCTGACCTCTTATGCCTTTGGTACACCAACTTTGATGAAATGGCTAGACAACAATCCCCTCGTTGAGTTTCAGCGAATCGGCAAGGTGTTCAATCCGGTGATGATTGGTCGCAATCCCAAATTTGTCATGATCGTTGCGGCCAGAAAGGTGGATTTGTATGGTCGCATCGGACTTTACATTGGCAAAGGCAATGTAGCCTCCGGTCCCGCCGAGGTAATGGACTTTATAAATGGTGCTGAGCTTTCGCAAGGCGGTCGTTGTATTTTTGCCCTGACCAGCCGGGATCGAAACGGGAGTCCGAATATTTTACTATCCATTGTCCAATTGCCCAACCAATTCAGTGCACTCGAATCTGTGGGTGCAGTTGTCACTGAATATGGTGTTGCATATTTGGAGGGTCGCACCGTCAGGGAGCGGGCACAAGCCCTCATCGACATTGCCCATCCGGATGATCGGGCGGGTCTTGTGCAGGAAGCGAAAGAAAAAAGGATTTTGTATCGCGACCAAATTTTCCTGAAAGATAGCGCCCGCCTCTATCCGGCGGACATCACGGCAACCTGTGCCGTCAAAGGTGATCTCAACATAAGATTTAGGGCCATCAAGCCCTCTGATGAAGAAGGCATGCGTCATTTGTTTTATCGGTTTTCAGACGAAACGGTGTACTACCGCTATTTTCACTCCGTCAGCAGCATGCCGCATGCAAAAATTCAAGAGTACGTCAACGTAGACTGGAATCAGGCTATATCCATCGTCGGGCTGATTGGAGAAGAGGGGAAAGGACGCATTATCGCCGAAGCCCGATTTATTATCATTCCGAGCAGCCCTTTTGCAGAGATTGTTTTTGTGGTAGACGAGGCCTACCAGGGGCTTGGAATAGCATCCTTTCTTTACAAAATGCTAATCCAGTTGGCGAAGGGCAAAGGTATTAAAGGGTTTATTGCAGAAGTTCTATTTTCCAATATTGGCGCTATGAAGGTTATCCGCAAAGGGG
This sequence comes from uncultured Desulfobacterales bacterium, assembly GCA_947259065.1. Lineage (GTDB taxonomy): Bacteria > Desulfobacterota > Desulfobacteria > Desulfobacterales > JAFDCJ01 > JAFDCJ01. The sequence goes on along the minus strand of CAMYLH010000312.1, from coordinate 2,223 downwards.
ATCTGCCGGTCAAAGCGCGACTGGAAGACGGAGTATACCACCTGGTGATTCCTTTCAGCTAGCAACACACGATCTGATGAACCAAAGCTTTCACAGGTACGCAATGACAATTTCAAAAAAGGATCTGCAAAAGAGAAAACTGCAAAACTGACGGCCACCGACCCAGTATTAGGGATGATAAATGGGTCGGAGATCGGTGTTACTAATGCGGCAATATTTATTTAAACATTTTCTATTGAGATTAAATATTATATTCACCGCAGACACCAAGTCCATAGATTCGTAAATACGATGACGTATTTACTCACTCAGGACTTGGTGCTGAGTAAGCAATTGTACCAGTTTGGTCAATAATTATATGTGACTGTAATTGCGAATCAAAGCACCAAGTAAACAAACATCGATTAGAGGGCATAATAGAAGCGCGGTAATTTTTCCAGATTGTCACTCAACAATCTCGAGAAGATACCTTTTTCGGGCCTTGCCAGCAGCTGCACTTAATATGGTGCGGATAGCATCAGCATGTCTTCCCCGTTTACCAATGACCTTTCCCATATCACTTTTAGCAACACTGAGTTCCAAAATTACGGTATGGCCACTTTCAATTTCTGAAACCATAACCTGCTCTGGTTGATCAACTAAGGCTTTTACAATATCAGATATCAGAGCCTTCATGCCATTTCCCCTTCCTGTTCCGATTGAATGCTTAGATCAACCTATAATGAAATGCTTTCGGCATGCAATAATAAAATACTCTGAGATTTGTAGCGGTGAAACGAATTTGTTCGAAAAATGGATACGACAAAAAGAAAAAGGGTGGCTCTTCGTTCTTCGAGTCACCCTTTTGATTTTCAATGCCATGCAAGACTGTTTTACAATTATATTCCAATTAGTTAAAATAATTATCTAATGTAAAAGATGAGATTTTTTGTTCTCATAGCTGAAGGCAATTCTTTTTAGAAAAAATATGCCAGTTGGTGGTTTTATGGTGCGGAACTATCTAAAATTCTTGACTATTTTTCTAAGCTCAAGTATTACTAATTCATCAAGTTATGTAAGTTATATATACAACGTTCTAAAATTATTTATAAATTCAGGGAGCTGCTATGAATAAACTTGAGCTTATTGACACGTTGAGGAATGAAGGCCGGATTTCAAAGAAAGAAGCTGCAACAATTATTGATTTATTTTTTGATAAAATCTCGACAGCGCTTGCAGAGGATGATCGGGTTGAAATTCGGGGTTTGTGTTCTTTCTTTGTAAAAGAATATAAATCATACCAAGGCAGGAATCCCAGAACCGGGGAAAAGGTCCAAGTGGCTCCCAAAAAACTGCCGTTCTTTAAATGCGGGATGGAATTGAGGAACCGGGTGGATTATTGATTAACGGATTTTTTGACACTGTACGATTATGATTCCCAAAATTATCAGCGCCATATTAGGACTCGCCGCAGTCGGCATATTTATCTGGAAGTTTAAAGAAACTCAATTGTGCAGACCGTGAATTATGCTGGCGGTTGCCGGGGGCGTAGGTTACGCTGCACATTGGATTTTAAACCGTTTGTTTGCTTGATTCTGATAACAATGATCTCACTGGAAATGCCTATTCCCCGCAGACTCGCTTCCCTTAGAAAATCCAAATTCAGATCAAAATTCAAGCTAACCCCAAAAGACCGAAATTACATTGCCACCAAAGGTCTTGAAACCATCAAAGCGCACGCATTTCAATTTGTAAATTCCAGGGTTGCCCCTGATTTTCCCAAGAATGATGGCAAACAAACACCGATGAGAGGGCATCCGGTGTTCATCGCACAGCATGCCACCGCCACCTGTTGCCGGAAATGTATTCAAAAGTGGCATGGAATTGAAAAGGGCAGGGCGCTGACTGGAGAGGAGGTTGATTATGTTGTGGCCTTGATGATGGGCTGGATTGGAGAGCAACTTGATTCATGAGAGTTGATCTGTTGCAGAATTTTACAAATAAATTTGGCAATCTAATTGACCGCAAAAAAAGATTAATTTGACGAGTTTTGACCAGATCCAACAAAAAAGGCTCTCAGCATAAATGGCCGAAAGCCTTGATTTTACTGGTGGGCCGTGAAGGAATCGAACCTTCAACCTACTGATTAAGAGTCAGGTGCTCTGCCTAGTTGAGCTAACGGCCCTCTGAAACGGATTGCTGGTCACCGAAAAGGGTTGCTATCAGCTTTAGTTTTGGTTGTCA
>CAMYLH010000311.1 GCA_947259065.1 uncultured Desulfobacterales bacterium | reverse complement strand
CCATAAAACGACAGGAACCGCGATTGGTTCACGAAAACGGTGACATGAAACACGTAATGATCGTCGGTGATCAATTCTTATTTTTTGATTTCGAGATGACCTACCGTTCCCGCCGAAAGGTGAAGGAATTTGTTACCCGGGAGATTTTGGCATATCTGAAGTCTCTGGGTAAAATCGTGGGACCGCAATTGTTTCCGGTGTTTCTAAAGGAAACCATTGATCATTATCCGGATACTGAGTTGCTGAAGAACACCCATCGGATGATGTTCGCCCATCCGAACCCGGTCATTCGTTTGGCCCGCATGGTCGATCGACGATTTTATGCCGGCGCCAGAAAACCTTTTTCCAAGCATAACGTGGCGCGACAGCTGAAGAAAATGCTGTCCGGCCATACGGAACACGCCGGATGAAGACCTCCCGTTCACGGCTCCAGAATGACGGCATCCCCTTTGCTTTGCCCGATGGCATGACGGCCGTTTGCCTTGACCGCAGTCGTCGCGGAGGCGCAAAACACGGTATTTTCTTAATTGAATCTTCGGTAAGAAAATGGGTAATTAAACACTATGATCACAAACGGGCCCAACCGCAGCGTCTGCTCTCGAATCTGGAAAACTATCTTGGCGGGCGGTCCGGGACTTCCCCGCAGCATCGCTTTTGCACTGAGAAGAAGGCCTTGAAAATCTGGCGAGAGAACGGATTCGACGTCTTCCGCGAGCCTGATGAGCCTCCGCCCATTGGTATTGATGCACCGCACTTGGTATTTGAATATGTTCCTGGCCAAACGCTGAAACAAGTTTTTCTTGACCACAAGATTCCTAAAGCAGATAAATTAGGACTTTTCAAACGATTCATTCCCGAGTGGGGCAGGCGCCATTTTTTGGCCTGCAAAAACAAAGACCGCTATTTAATTCAAGAACACCCGACCTTTCAACACGTTTATATGAGTGCTGAAGATCAGCGATTCATTTTCTATGATTTTGAGATCGTTTACACCCATCGTCACCGCCTGGCCGACCTCATTGGCCGTGAGATTGCCGGTTACATCCGGTCATTGCCGCTCGAAGAGCTTGACGATTACCTGCGCATTTTAATCCGTGAATACCCTCATCCGGAATTTTTAAATTATCCGTTTGAGTATTTTTTTCGTCACCCAAATCTGCTTCTCAGGCTTTTGTATGCGCTTGATCGTCAAACGTCCCGCAATCGCCGGCCAAGATCTAAATATAACATCGCGATTCGGATTCATGATCGCCTTCGAAAAACAACAACCTCACAGGAGTCACACCTATGAAGGAATTTGGTCCACAACAAAGTTCCGCATTGGCTTCATTTGTAGAACCTGACCGCTTTTCAACCGGTCAATCCAACCGGGAGCTCCATCTGCATGATATCTCTCCCCATTATGGAACCTTGCCGGCCGGAATCATATGGCCGATGACCACCGAAGAAGTTGCCGGGATTCTCTCCTGGACTTATGAAACGGGAGAACACGGTGTCGGTATCGGAAAACGCAAATTTATGGAATTGGAACACGGCGCTAGTTATCAGCTTATGCGTCAAATCAAGGAGCTCATCGATCCCAAAGGACTGATGAAACCGGGAAAAATATTTATGTAAAATACAGGAGGTGATTTATGAAGGTAGCATTTATTGGTCTTGGAACGATGGGAGCCGGGATGGCAGTCAACATCCTAAAGGCGGGCCATGAACTCACCGTGCATAACCGGACCAGAGAGAAGGAAGAAGCAGTGGCCCAAGAAGGTGCCCTGCGGGCGGCCTCACCCAAGGAAGCGGCATCAGGAGCGGAGATTATTGTTGTCTGCGTAAGCGATACTCCGGATGTTGAGGAAATTATTCTGGGAGAAAATGGTGTCATCCAGGGAGCCTCAGAAGGTGCAATCGTGGTGGATATGTCCACCATCAGCCCGACAGCCACCCGTTGTATAACCGAAAAACTTGGGGAAAAAGGCATTAAAATGCTGGACGCGCCTGTTTCCGGCGGGTCGGAAGGCGCGCAACACGGAACGTTGGCCATAATGGTCGGTGGTGACACCGCTGAATTTGAAAAAGCCTTACCCGTACTTAAGGCCATGGGGCAAACCATCACCCATGTCGGTGCAATCGGTGCCGGCCAGATTACCAAGGCAATCAATCAAATTATTATCTCCGGTACCTATCTGACTGTTGCTGAAGGTCTGACACTGGGGATGAAGGCCGGATTAGACATGCAAAAGATTATTGAAGCCATCAGCGGCGGAGCGGCCAGTTCCTGGGTGTTGCATAACAGAGCAATGAATGTCGTCAACAACACATACCCCCTTGGTTTTCGTGTTCGGCTGCACCAAAAAGACCTTAAGATCGCCCTTGATACGGCTCGTGAGCTGGGCGTCTCACTTCCCGCTACGGCACTGGTGGCACAAATCGAAAATGGGCTTATTGCAAGGGGGTACGGTGACGATGATGTTTCCGCCATTGGCCGCAGTATTCGGGAGCAATCCGGGTTAGAGTAGTTGTGATCCCTTTTTTCCTCTTGACATTTCCGTTCACAGTCTTTAAGTTAACTTCTATGAATAGCAAACGGAAAAAATTTTTGAATAATTCACTGGCTAACTGGTGGTGGCTCAACTCTGATCCGGAGGCCAGCCTGCCAAGATAAGACAAACCCGTATAAACGATAAAACATAAACCGTGGGCACCTCCGAGAGGTCCTACGGTTTTTTTTATATTGGCCGTGGGACGAAAAGTCCCGCGGTTTTTTTTTATTAGAGGTGAAAATTGAAAATTAAACCTTCATTTCCAGAATTTGAGCAAATGGCGCAACAGGGGAATTTGATCCCCGTTTATCATGAATTTTTGGCCGATACGGAAACGCCCGTCTCAGCCTATCTGAAGCTGAGAGACAGTTCTTATTCCTATTTGCTTGAGAGCGCCGACGGCGGAAAGCGGTGGGGACGTTACAGTTTTATCGGCTGCAAGCCTTACTTAAGCGTCGTTTCACGAGACGGTGATGTTGAGATATGGCAAGAAGACGCACAGGAGATACGAAAGGGGGTCGGAAACCCTTTGGATATTTTGAGAGAGTTGAGCGCCAAATTCAAACCGGTAACCGTTAAAGACCTTCCGCCCTTTCAGGGAGGGCTTGTGGGATATTGCAATTATGACCTGGTAAGAAAATGGGAGCATCTTCCCGCAATTGCATCCGTGAATCCTAAGCTTCCGGAGGCCGTCTTCACCGCTTGCCGTCGCTTGGTTGTTTTCGATCACTTCACCCATATGGTAAAGGTGGTAGCCTTTGCCCATCTTGAGGGCCAAACGCATTTAGAACAGACATACCGTCGGGCATGCCGGGAGGTCGCTGAAACGATTGAGCAACTGCAAAGCCGCCTTCCCTCATCTTTAAAAGATGACCCCTTGCTGCTATCAGACCTTAAACCAAATTTTCTAAGGGAAGACTTCGAGGACGCCGTTCGAAAGGCAAAAGAGTATATCGTTGCCGGAGATGTCATTCAGGTAGTCCTATCCCAAAGATTTTCAGGCGATATTTCCGGTGAAGACTTTTCCCTCTATCGAAACCTGAGAAGCGTTAATCCATCGCCCTATATGTTTTATCTGAACTTCGGCGACATTAAGCTAATCGGCGCTTCCCCGGAAATTTTAGTGCGACTTACGGATGGCAAGATCGAACTTCGCCCGATTGCCGGTACCCGGCCCAGGGGTGTGACCCCCGAGGAGGACACAACATTCGAAAAAGAGCTTTTGGCTGATCCCAAAGAGCGTGCCGAACATATCATGCTGGTTGACCTGGGAAGAAACGATGTCGGTCGGGTGGCGGCTCCCGGTTCGGTAACGGTGCCGAGGCTCATGGAAATCGAGCGCTATTCCCACGTGATGCACATTGTCTCCAGGGTTGAAGGATTTCTGAAATCTAAGACGGATGGTTTCGACCTGTTTATGTCGGCATTTCCGGCCGGTACCGTCAGCGGTGCACCCAAGATCCGCGCCATGGAAATTATCTGTGAGTTGGAGCCCTCTCCTCGGGGGCCCTACGCCGGTGCTGTGGGTTATTTCGGCTTCAACGGCAACATGGACTTTTGCATCACTATCCGCACGATTACCATCATGAAAGATCGGCTCTCCATTCAGGTAGGAGCAGGCATTGTATACGACTCATCCCCTGAAAATGAGTATAGAAAATGATTTTGTTAATTGATAACTATGATTCCTTTACCTACAACCTGGTCCAAATGCTGGAACAGATGGATCAGGAAGTAAAGGTCTTCCGAAACGACCGAATCGATATCCAAGGCATCGAAGCGTGTCATCCTTCGGCCCTGATGGTCTCTCCCGGGCCGGGAACACCGGCCGACTCGGGGATCTCAATTGAGGCCATCAATCATCTCGGGCCTAAGATTCCGGTTCTGGGCGTATGCCTTGGGCACCAGGCTATTGCAGCGGCTTATGGGGCAAAGGTCATCAGGGCCGATCGAATTATGCACGGCAAGACGTCCCTGATCTTTCACGACGGCCAAAGTATCTATCAGGATCTGTCCAATCCGTTTGAAGCGGTGCGTTATCATTCACTCCTCGTGCAGAAGGATTCATTGCCTGATTTTCTTGAGATAAGTGCCTGGACGAAAGATGGAAGGAGGAAAAAATCATGATTAGGGAATCGATTTCAAAAGTCGTCAGAGGAGAAGATCTGACAGAAGCCGAAATGGAGAAGTCCATGGATGAGATCATGACCGGAACAGCCACACCGGCTCAAATCGGGGCGTTTATCACGGCCTTGAGATGTAAAGGAGAGACTGTCGATGAGATTACGGGTGCTGCCAGAGTCATGCGGGCCAAGGCGATAAAGATATGCGTTGATAACTGTTTGGTAAACCTTGATCGGGATGAGATTAATATTGAAAATGAGACCATCCTCGATATTGTGGGCACGGGCGGCGACGGTACCCGGACGTTTAACGTTTCCACCACGACTGCCTTTGTCGCCGCCGGGGCCGGCGTAAAGGTAGCCAAACACGGCAATCGGGCTGTCTCCAGCCTTTGCGGCAGCGCGGATGTGCTCGAAAATTTAGGGGTAAACCTGGATCTCACCTCTACGGATGTTGAGACATGCATCAAGGACATCGGCATTGGATTTCTTTATGCACCCCTTTTTCATGGGGCCATGAAATACGCCGCCGGACCGCGCAGAGAGATCGGGATCCGCAGCATCTTTAATCTTCTGGGTCCGGTAACGAACCCGGCAGGGGCTTCCGCCCAGGTTTTGGGAGTCTATGAACAGAGTCTGACAGACAAGCTGGCCCTTGTCCTTAAAAAGCTGGGAACCCGAGAAGCATTCGTTGTTTGCGGCGAGGGGACATTCGACGAGATCAGCATCTGCGGGCCGACCAAGGTGACGCATCTGAAAGAGGGCAAAATACGCACATTTCAGATGACACCTGAAGAATTTGGCTATAACGGTGGAGGTTATTGGCGGAAACGCAAAAGAAAATGCGGACATCATACGAAGCATTTTAGACGATCAAGAAGGTCCGAAAAAAGACATGGTCCTGCTAAATGCATCGGCTGCCTTTGTCGCCGCCGGGCTTTGCGACGATTTCAAGACAGGAATTGAAATCGCAAAGGATTCCATAGGTTCCGGCAAGGCCCGCGAAAAGCTGCATCGGCTTATTGAGATTACCCGGCAGTGCAAGCCGTTTATTCGGGATGAACCCATGGTGGCTTAGGTCATTTTTTCTGACAACCTGCTGTTAGTAAAAAAGTTTTCAGGTTTCGGTGTTCAGGATTCAGCAATTAAAAAATTTCAAATAACAAAACACAAATACCAAATGGTTCGACAAGCTCACCACCACCCTGAGCCAGGCCGAAGGGCAAATCACAATGACCGAAATTCAAATTCCCAAACCATTGGCGTTTGATCTTATTTGAGATTTGGATATTGTAATTTAGAATTTATTTATAATTTGGTGCTTGTAAGTTGTTTTTTCGTTTTATCCGGGTCTAAGTCCTTAGTTCAGAAATTGTTGTATTTTATGATAAAAAATTAACTACTGAATTCCGGCTTGTCCGGGTCAGGTATTCCGTGATGCATCAATTACTGGAACAGATACTACAAGAAAAACAAAAAGAGGTGGCAAGACTGAAAAACGTTATGCAGGTCGAAGGGGACAATGATCTGCCCCCGCGGCGTGATTTCAGGGCCGCCATATCGGTGCCGGAAAAAATCAGCCTGATTGCCGAGATAAAATTCGCTTCGCCTTCTGCCGGCCTTATCCGCGCAAAGAGCGACCCGGTCTTTATTGGCCGTATCTATGAAGAGGCCGGTGCTGCCGCAGTTTCTCTTCTCACTGATAAACGCTTTTTTCAGGGAGATCCAGCCCAACTGCCGCGCCTCAAAAGAGCGATCTCTTTGCCCATCCTGCAAAAGGATTTTTTTATCGATGAGGTTCAGGTTCGGCAGGCTTATTTTTGCGGTGCTGACGCGATCTTGCTGATTGCCCGTATTTTGTCGCAGCAGCAATTAGAAGAATTCATCTCCATGTGCCGGGAATTGGAGATCGCCCCATTGACCGAAGTGCATGATAAAGCGGACCTTGAAAAGGCCCTTGCCTGCGGTGCCGAAATCATTGGTATCAATAATCGAGACCTGAACAGCTTTAAGGTGGATATCGGTACCACCTTTGAGCTGGCACCGCTGGTGCCGAAACACCACATTCTCGTCAGTGAAAGCGGCATAAGGAGTGGCGCAGATATCCTGTCTTTAAAGGCTACGGGCATTCACGCCGTTCTAGTCGGCTCGGCTCTGATGAGGAGCAACGATCCGGCCGGCAAGACCGCCGAAATCGTTAAGGCCGGAGAAATTTTGATGCGGCAATAATAAATTAAGCATAAGGAGACTTATTCAATACTATCTTCCCCGAAGGACTGTTGTTTTTACTTTCTGGCCTCTCAACAGAAAGTGAAAAGAAGAATCTACTCTGCGTCCTCCGCGTCTCGAGCGACCTGTCGGGTCGTAGCTCGCAGAGCGAAGCCTGAAGCGGGCGGTGAAATTATATAAATATTGAGGAGAGCAGTACCGTCATGACAAAATTCGACGCCTACCACAAAATGAAGGCGCTTCTGACAAACTATTATATCGAAGCCAAAACCACAACAGTAAAGCCCATTGCCTGGATCAC
>CAMYLH010000310.1 GCA_947259065.1 uncultured Desulfobacterales bacterium | reverse complement strand
CCGTATAAAGCAGGTCTACCAAACTGTCAGTCGGAATTTTTTCAAAGCAATCCTGGCAGGTAAAAAAACTTTCAAAAATGAAAATTTGGCCGCCGGCGGCATAGAGCTTTTTCAGGTTGCCTTGTGTGATCGTATGAGAACAGGTGATCCAGGTCTTGGGGGACGTATGACATTCTGCCCTATCCCCCGACAGTTTGGTAAAATTATAATTACTGTCCATCAAAGGACTGATAAAACGCTCTTGAAACTGCAAGTCCGTCATGGGTTTGCTTGATCCGATCAATTCCGATAAATCATCCCTGGATAAAATCATATCAAGACAGGACTCACAGAAACATTTACCTAAAACGATGGATATTAAGCCCGAAGCGATATAGTATTGATAGACCAAATTCGGTTGGGATAAATGGGGGCAAACCAACCAGGTGTTCTTCTCCGAATCTTTTTTTAGGAAATCTTCTGTCAGATTCCAAACGATATTTTTCGCTAAATTTGGTGCCCCAATTGCAATGGCACCGTTTTTCCATTCAGGCTTATCTATAATGAATAAAGATTGTTCGGTTTTGTTCAAGTTCGCGCCCATAATAACACCCTCCATAAGCATTTCGGATAACACAAGTCACAGCTTCGAATTTCTAAAGCAAGATTCGGACCAATGTGGGATGGATAAAAAAATCTATAATTTTCAAATAGTTGATTCGAATCTTGTATGAACTGGTTTCTTGCAGGCGCCAAAATTTTGATGATAGATGTCAATTCGGACTCAATTTCCTAAGAAAGTTATATCGGGGTGTGCCCCAAAACAAGCGATGATTAAAAGGTTATGGTTGAGAGTCTGTCGAAGTTAAAAAAACGATTATTTCTCACAGGCAGACTTAAAAATCCGACAAAATGCTCTCCGCCTGCCTGCTCGCCCGCTCAAAAGGATCTGTCTCATATTGATCGTCCAGCCTATCAGCGTTATTTTCAATCATCACAAAATAAAGCGATTGAATCAAAAAGAACATCCAAATGCCCAGCACCCAGTCTAATGCAGAACCAGGTCTGAACAGGGCCGCCTGGATTCCACCCAGAACACAAAGCAAAAGTTCTACCAAGAACTTTTTCCCGCAAGGAATTCGAAAACAAATGCCCGTACGAATCCAGCTGATGACAACCACCGATATAAAGTAAAAAGAGGCCATGGAATCTACCAGAATGGACGTAACAAAGAGTAGCAGCAGCGGAAATCCAATGGACAAAATCGGTTTTTTGCTCCAATGACTCAACAGCAGTGAGTAGCCTGCCGCATACAGCCAGAGGGTCAGGTAAATTACGCTCGGCCCACGGAGTACATAATTCAGTGCAAGATTGGCGGGTATAAATGACAGTCCGCATATCAGGCCAAAAATGATGGTTATTCGGATTGGATGCTGTGATATTTCCATGTTGCAATACCTCCTGTTAGTGCGTCCTTGCGCTTCAACAACTCCAATTCAATCTCTTGATCAGTCAGCCCCCCGTAACCGTCACCGCAAGTCGGATCGATCACCTCTTTTTGCCACTGCTGCAACTGGGTCTCGTGGAGGTATTCGGCGGTTCGGTTTTTGAGTTGTTCATACCTGATCCGCTGCTGCTGCAGGTGGTTTTTAAGCTGTATCAGTTCTTCATCCAGCGTTTTCAAATGCCTGCCAAGTTCATCTCTCCGATCTTCCAGGGGCTTTATTCTCCTGATGAGTGTCCGGGCAATGTCATCCTTATTCTTGCGGAGGGCTACCGTCAGATCTTGATTCAGTGCTTCCCATTGCTCATTGTAACCTGCAAGATCCCTCAGACCTTGTTTGTGGGATGCCGCCATTTTGCTGAGTTTAGCCTGCTTGCGATCAAGTGCTTCCTCCATATCCCTCAGATGCTGCCTGAGCAATAGTCTTCGATCCTCCAGCTGGTCCATGACTCCATGAATGTCGGCCTTAAAGATTTTAACTATTCTGGTTATTATTGCCATGATTCCTCCCTGTTGTTCGTGATAATTCCGGTCGCCTTAATATTTGGATTCGGCCCGCCCTGCGTTGGTGCATCCGCTGAACCTGATGATACGCAGGACAGGGCTCTTTGTCCGCCGAGAATCCATGGCGGTTATTGGCGGCGGCCGCTATAACCCTCAAATTGAAGGGCCTTGGCATTGGACTTCTGTTTTTGTTGCACTACGGCCGGCGCGCCCTTAAACGTGTCTTTGACAACAGTTCTCAACGCTTTTAGATCTTTATCCAGATTTTCAGCAACCTGGGCCGATCCGACCGCCGCGTTTACCGCTTCCCGTTCTTCGTAGTATTTATCAATTTTTTTCAGCGCCCTTTGTTTTTCGCCGGATTTTATATCAGCGGCGACTTCCTGTTTTAATCGGTTAAAATCCTCATGGATGACTTTCTCCGACCAGCTTGTCTTATTGATGGAAGAATATACCTTCTTTTGATCATATACGCAGGCAATCTTAAAGGATTGCGCCAGGGCGGTTTCGTAAGTCCGGTTGCCATACTGATAGCTGAATTTAATCTTATCGAGCTCAAAAGTCTTTTGGCTGTTCGTCGGAACCTTAAGCGTTAAAAACAGATTACGGGTTTGTCCGGAACGCAGATTGCCAGGGTAAAAAATCAGGTGGTCATTGTGATTAATTATCGGATATCCGGCCGCATCGGCCAGGGTGATTCCGCTACTCATAGGTATTTGAATCTTCACGCCGGTCAAAGCCGCTGTTTGGGTATTGTAAAATTCTTTTTGGAATACCTCTGCAAACGCTGCCGGATTCTCCAGATAATAATAGCTGCCGGTTCCCCGGTCGGCGATGGCTGTCATTAAATGCTCATTGAATTCGATTCCTAGACCGACCGTGCTGACGGCAAATTCCTTTTCAACAGCGACAGCGGCAATGTCGGACAGCGCCTTGGCATCTGTTAATCCTTTGTTGGCAAGGCCGTCGGAGATTAGAATAACTTTGGCAGCATTTGTATGGCGGCTGGCGGAGATAAGGATGTCAATTCCAGCCTGCAAGCCGGCGCCAAGATTGGTCCCTCCGCCGGCCCGAATTGCGTTGATTGCCGAGGCTATGCGGACCCGGTTGGCATCGGTGACGTTGGACAGCCTGGAGGCGATGTGAACACCGTCCGAATATGTGATCAGCGCAAAGCGATCTTCGGCCGACAGACTAGACAATAACTCCAACACCGCCCGGCGGGCATCCTCGATTTTGCGACCTTTCATCGAACCGCTGCGATCGAGGACGATCACCATGTCCACATTTCGGGTTTCCCGGTCGTTAGTTGCCGGCAACTCTGCGGCTTGCAGCGTGAGGTTCAGCCCCACAGTGCCGTCGGACCCCTGAAGGACTTTGTTTTGAATGAGATGGCCGGAGAGCCTCAGATTGCCATCATCTTTCGCATGATGGCGGGCCGGGCCGGGAATCCAATTCGATCGCAATACACTGATCGTGTCGGATGAATAGGCCATGGCCACACCGGTGGCGGCGATAAGAACGGAGATCAGCAGAAAATTTTTCAATCGTGTTTGTTTCATCATATGCTCCTTTCGGTTTATGAGGTGGTATTGACGTTACTTCGTGATCTGGTTCCATTCTACCTCAAATCCCGCCAGACACAATTCAAAGAAGTGTAAAAGAAATCGGAAGAATTTTTACATAACTTTTACTTTGAATTTGTGAACATCTGATATACTCTAGAGCTGATTCACCGGAGACGGAGAATCGAAAATATTCAGTCATTAATTTCAGGCAATTCCAATTTATGACTTTTGAGGGGAAAGGTTCGAATGAGAGAATCCAAAGCCCGGATACTTGTCGTTGAAGATGATGCCGCTTTGCTGCAGGGTCTTCTGGACGTACTAGTCTTTAACGGTTTTGACGTAAAAGGTGTAGCGGATGGCGGTCAGGGACTCCAAGCAGGCCTGGCAGAACGATTTGACCTGATTCTACTGGACGTGATGCTGCCCACCCTGGACGGATTTACGATATGCAAAGAGATTCGCAGCAAGATACCGGGGCAGGGGATTATTATCATTACGGCCAAAGGGGCGGAAGATGACGTTGTTATGGGGTTTAAATCCGGGGCGGATGATTATATCGCCAAACCCTTTTCCCTGCGGGAGGTCATGGTGCGGGTTGAAGCTGTTTTACGGCGCACCGGAAAAAATCTGGCGAATGAAGAAATTTACTGCCG